>DATLII010000021.1:0-7373 GCA_035539495.1 Dongiaceae bacterium | reverse complement strand
TTACAAGATCAAGAAGCCGGTGAATTTCGGTTTTCTGGATTTTTCTACGCTCGAAAAACGTTTGCATTGCTGTCAGGAGGAAGTCCGCCTCAATCGTCGTACCTGCCCGGACATTTACCTTGACGTTGTACTCGTAGTGGCGCGGCAAGGCCGGTTATACCTGCAGGGTGAAGGCGAAATTGTGGATTACGCCGTGAAGATGCGACAGTTCGATGCTGACGCCACATTGGCCGATCGGCTAGTGCAGAAAGGGGGCGTAACGGCGGAATCCCTGCAAAGTTTGGGCTACCGCTTGGCGGAATTCCACGCGAACGCGGCGCGGGCGGCGGCGGGCGATCCTTGGGGCAGTGAAGGGGAAGTGCTGGCACCGGTCTGGCAGAATTTCGATCAGATCATGCCATTGGTGGCAGACATCGCTGCCCGTGAACAACTGGAGCACATTGAAGCCTGGTCGCGCGCGCAAGCCAAGGCATTGCGCAGCCAGTTTGAACAGCGCCGTCAGCAAGGGTGGGTGCGCGAACTGCACGGGGATTTGCACGCCGGCAACATCGCCTGGATCGACGGGCAGTGGCAGCCTTTCGATTGCATCGAGTTCAATCCTGGTTTGCGCTGGGTCGACACGGCCAGTGATCTGGGATTTCTGCTGATGGATCTGGAATGCAAGGGTTTTCGCGCGGAAGCCAATCGCATTCTGAATGCCTATCTGGAATTCAATACTGACAATTCTAAAAACCATTATGACTTGCTGAAGGTACTGGATTTTTATTGTGTGTACCGCGCGTTGGTGCGGGCCAAGGTGGCCATTTTGCGGCTGCAGCAGCCGGATATCCCGGCAGCAACGAGCGACACATTGCAGCAGGAATTTGCCGATAACTTACAATATTGCCAAACGCTGACGAAAGCGCGCCCGATTTTCCTGGCGCTGACCAGCGGTGTTTCCGGCAGTGGCAAAAGTACGGTAGCCAGACGTGTGGCGGTAGAAACCGGTGCCATCCAACTGCGTTCCGATGTCACGCGCAAACGGTTGTGTGGCCTAAAACCTTTGCAGTCCAGCAACGGAGTGCCCGGCGGCATCTATACCGACGCTATTTCCCGCCAGACGTTCACCCAGTTGCGGGATGACGCCAATGCGGTATTGGCAGCCGGTTTTCCTGTGATTGTGGATGCCACGTTTCTTCGGGTGGCCCACCGCGCGCCGTTTCTCACGCTGGCCTGGCAACGACGTGTGCCGGCAGCCATTCTGCTGTGCCAGGCGCAGCGCACTGAACTGGAAAGACGCCTTCAGGCGCGTCAGCAAAGCGGGCAGGATCCGTCGGAAGCCGATGCCAGCGTGATGACGCAGCAACTGCAACAGCAGGAAAGTCTAACGGTACAGGAAGCTGCTCTGGCCATCGATGCCGATCGGATATCGCAGGGAGAAGATTTTTTAACACTACTGCCGCGGAATCCAGACGTAGAAAACGGAGCCTGATCCCGGTTGGCTTTCCACCCACACGCTGCCCTGGTGCAGGCTGATGATTTCCCGCGCCAGCGCCAGACCGAGTCCGGTACCGCGCAGCGATCCACGCGCTGCGTTTTTCAATTGTTCGAACTTATTGAACAGGCGTGGAATGTCATCCCGCGCGATACCCGTGCCCGTGTCCTTCACCGCGAACTCCACTCCAGCCACGCCGTTGCGGCTGCGGCTGACCACGGTCAGTGAAACCTCGCCCTGTTGGGTAAATTTGATGGCATTGCTCACCAGGTTGATCAGCACTTGCAGCAGGCGTTGACGATCGGCTTTTACCTGCAGCGGTTCCTGCGGAATCTGCACAGTCCAGCGCAGGCCTTTGCCCGTCACCTCCAGCGCGAATTGCGCTTCCAGGTCGCGCAAGATTTCCGTCAGGTCGAACTGGGTGAAATCCAGCGCGAATTTACCGGCTTCCACTTTGGACAAATCCAGCAGATCGTTGATCAGATTGAGCAGATGCAGGCTGTTGCGTTTGACCACTTCCAGTGATTCTACGGCGCGGGGTGAAAGGTGGGTGCGCTCATTTTTCAGAATGCGACGCGTGAAGCCGATGATGCCATTCAGTGGCGTACGCAGTTCATGCGACATGTTGGCCAGAAATTCCGATTTGGCCCGGTCCGCCCGTTCCGCCGCTTCTTTGGCCAGTTCCAGTTCCTGCGTTTTTTCCGCTACCTGACGCTCAATGATGCTGTGCCGGCTCGACAGCGACAGCAGCATGAATTCCAGCATTGCCACATACAGCAGGCCGCCCACCAACAGGCCGTACGTCTGCCACTGGCTGACTTCTTTCAACATGCGCAGGCTGGGCTCGATGTCGAACTGCAATGTTCGGTTGTGGAGTTGATATTGCGTGCTCCAACGGTAGCGTGACGGCGGCACCTCGGCACCCCACAGCAGTGTGGGGTGATTGGAATCGTTGATGTCGCGCACCGCAAGAGTCACTTTGTCCAGGTACAGACGATCGGTGATCTGGTCGATCAAATCGCGAAAACGCACCACCACCTGCACCAGACCCTGCACGTCGTCCACGCCGGAAGGTTGGCTTGTTGTCAGGCGATCGCTCTGATAGACGGGCGCAAATACGATGTAGGCGTATTCGTTGCCGCCTTGCACCAGGCGCAACGGATTGCTGAATACGGTCAGGTTCTTTTCGATGGCCTGCTGTATTTCGTCGCGCCGGTAAGGTAGTTGAGAAATATCCAGCCCATGCACCCGCTTGTTGGTTTCGTAGGGATAGACGTACATGATGGGGAAATAAACGGGCCGCGGTTCCGCTGCGATCAATTCGCCGTTAGGCATGCGATGGGTGAATTCAAAATTCTGGAATCCCTGTTGACGCATGTCGGATTCCAGCGCCGCACGTTGTTCCTGTTTCACTTTGGGCGCCCACTCCAGCGCCTGCAAACCGGGCATGGTCAGCTGCAGATGGCGGGAGAAACGATCGAATTCCTCAAAGCTGATGAACATGCTGCTGTAGTACAACCCTTGCATTGCCTTCAGCGCAAAATGGGCTTCCTGTAACTGCCAACGGATTTCAGCGGCGATTCTGGCGCCATAATCGGCCGTGGCATCCAGGCGTTTTTCTTCGCCCAGACTGCGCACATAGTAAAAGGATCCCACCACCAGTATCAGCATGATGAGCGACGGCGCGCTGACAAAAAACGGATGCACTGATCGCTTGCGTAACGCGGGCAACAATATTTTCAGCAACGTGGGCGTGACCAGCAGCGTGCCCACGGCATCGCCGATCCACCAGGTCAGCCAGTTGCTGGACCATAACGACCAATGAATGATGCCGAACAGACATAGCTGTGTAGTGCCATTGGTGGCAGAAACCAAACAGCCGACCGGCCCCGCCAGCAATACGAAACGCACCATGGCGCGCTCGTCATCCAGATGAAAGCGGGATGCCTGATGTCGCAGAATCAACGCAGCGCTGATCGCGGCTTGCAGGGTGGCGCCCAGTGCAATCAGCGAAGCCAGCAACATCTGTTGCGTGCCGAAGATCTGCCCCTGCCACACCGTAATGGTGCCATTGGTGATGACGGCGCCGAGAAAAACTCCCGGCAGCACGCGACGGCCGTGGATCAACACCATCGTCAGGGCCAGGCCAGCGGCAGGCCACACCGGCGTGGCGTAATCCGGTGGAATCGCCAGGAATTCGGTGGCGAAGCCGAGCAGGCAGTAGCCCACCACCGTCAGCAGATTGGTGTAGAGCACGGTCCGGGCGGACCTGGGCGGAGGATTCGGCAGCGTGGCGGAAGACATGCAATTCAGCATAGCAGTGCCTGCTAAAATTGCTTTAAACCCCTGAATCGACTCAGATAGTACGGTCCGGGCTGTGCTCGATTGCGCCCTCGGGCGTTCTGCTGCAGACTTTCGTCCTTTGACCGATTCAGAACGCACTCAGTAACCGAGGAGAACACAATGCTGGTCAATTGCGTGGCCTACCAGGACGGCCGCAAGCTGGCGGACATTCCCGTGGAAGACATCAGTGACTATTTGGCGAAGAAGGAGTGCTTCGTCTGGGTGGCGTTCAAGGATTGTGAAGAGCGCGAGCTGAAGCAGTTGCAGGAGGAATTTGATCTGCACGAACTGGCGGTGGAGGACGCGTTGAAAGGTCATCAACGGCCCAAGATCGAAGAGTTCGGCAATTCGCTGTTTGTGGTGCTGCACACCATGGAAATGTGGAAGGACGGCGAGCTGGAGTTAGGCGAAGTCCACATCTTTGTCGGCCCCAACTATGTGCTGTCTGTGCGACATCGCACTCGGCAGGGTTTTCAGAATGTGCGCGCGTTGTGCGAGCGTGAGCCGGAACTGCTGAAGCATGGCTCCGCTTTCGTTCTCTATGCATTGATGGATACGGTGGTGGACCGTTATTTTCCCGTGTTGCACGCCCTGGAAGCCGAGCTGGAAGTGCTGGAAGAGATGATTTTCGAACGCGAGGATGCGGCTTCCGCCCGCAGTATCATCGAGGAACTGTATTCCCTGAAGCGCCGCCTGCTGATATTGCAGCATGCTGCTGAACCCATGCTGGAGGCGGTCAGTCGTCTGTTTGGCGGACGGGTGCCCTCGGTTTGCCAAGGTATGCAGGATTATTTCCGCGACGTATACGACCACCTGGAACGGATCGGCAAGGCCATCGAAGGCCGCCGCGATATGGTGACCACCGCCATCCAGGTCAACCTGGGCATGATTACCCTGGCAGAGAGCGCCGTGATGAAACGGTTGGGTTCCTATGCCGCCTTGTTTGCCGTCTCCACCCTGATTGCGGGTATTTACGGCATGAACTTCCAGTTCATGCCTGAGTTGCAATGGAAATGGGGTTATCCCAGCGTGTTGCTGTTCATGGTCGTAACCAATTTCATTTTGTGGTTGAAGTTCAAGAAGGTGGGATGGCTGTAACCGCATTTCGTCCCCAAATTCATGTGATTAATCCATGTGATTTTTGTTTTGCGTAAAGCGTCACAGCCAGGGCACAATGCTTAAACTGTAATCAGCATTAGGCCATCAGCCCCGTTTCGCAGTGCCTTGATCGGCAGCAGGGGCAGGGCAGGCAACAAGCAACAAATAGATAATCGCAACAATCGGGGCAGTAGCGGAACAATATCGGAACATTCGATCGGAACGACGGACCATGGAACTCGTGTTGGAAGTGATCAGCGCCGAACGGCACCGGCTGGGGGAGAACGCCAGCTACCGTTTTACGCCCGCGGGAGGTGTGATCGGACGTTCCAGCGAATGTGACTGGGTCATCCCGGATCAAACCCGACACCTGTCCGGGCGCCACGCCATCATTTCCTACGAAGCCGGCCAGTATTTCATTACCGACATCAGCACCAACGGCACCTACCTTAACGGACCTGATCCCCTGACCCGCAACGTGGCCAAGCTGCTGCACGACGAGGATCGGCTGTTGATGGGCGAGATCCAGTTGCGGGTAAGGTTGTCGCTGGATTACCTGCAGCCGCAGCGCCCGGCACCCGTGCTGCAATCCAATCCTCTGATGCTGGATGATCAGCCCCTGGCTGCGTTGGCAGAAGATTGGGACTGTTCGGAAGTGGGCATGGGATCGCGGCCCCGCCAGCGGCCCTATCGGCAACCGTCGATACAGCCGGCACTATCGGCCCCGCTAGCTGCCCCCGTCCCCCCTGTTGTTGCGCCGGTTACGCCGCTTCCTGTTTCCGGGTCTTTTCGGCCTGCGCTGAAGCCCGTGCCAGTCTCTGAGCCTGAGCTTGCGCCTATTCCCGCCACGGTTGACGTTGCTGCGCCTTTGCCACCGATGCAGTCACCTCCGTTGCCATCATCGCCGTCAGCGGCTGCTGATGCCATGCTCGCTGCCTTTGCGTCCGGGGCTGGGTTGCCATTGGAAGCCATTCGTCAGGCTGGTGCCGAAGCTGTTTTGCAGCGCGCCGGTGCGGCATTGCGTCTGTGTCTGCAGGGCCTGGTTACCAATGCCCAGGCCCGCGCCAGCATGAAAAACGAATTTCATCTGGATATGACCCTGATGAACGCCCAGGACAACAACCCCCTCAAGTTTGCCGCCAATGCGGAGCAGGTGCTGCGGCATCTGTTGACGACCGATGAGGGGTCTTTCATGCCACTGGAAGCGGGCGTGCAGGAATGTTTCGACGATGTTCAACTGCACCAGCAGGCCATGTTGGCCGGCATGCAAGATGCGTTACAGGAATTATTGCTGACGTTATCGCCAGCCTCGTTGCAGCAGCGCGTCGAGCAAAAACGTAGCGGTCCGTCGCTGCGCAGCAAGGACGCACGTTACTGGGCAGCCTACCGCGAATTGCACCGCGATCTGCAGGCGGAGGAAAACCTGTTCGACAGCCTGTTTGCCGACACCTTCGCCCGTGCCTATGAAGAGCTGGTGCTACAGCAGAAAAAATCCCCGCCCAAAAAACGCTAGTTTCCTTTTCCGAATTCATCCGCTTTCCGAATTCATCTGGCCCCCAATTATTGTTTATCAGCAGCCGCTATTCGTTGCGCCGGATCTGTCTGTCTTATCAATGCCATTTTTTTTTCCACATTGTTGAGAGGACGATCATGATCCCAGCCCATCCTACCCGCCGACCCGGATCGGTACTGGCCTGGCGTTCCGCCGCTGCCAGCCATGTTGGTTGTGTGCGTCGTCAGAACCAGGATGCTTTTTGTTCCAATCCTGAGCAGGGCATCTGGTGCGTGGCGGACGGCATGGGCGGCCATACCGCCGGTGAGCGCGCCGCACGTCTGTTGGCGGACACTCTGGCGCTGCAGCAGGCGGGCCTGAGCCTGGATGTGACGGCGGCGCGATTGCAAGCCGCCATCGAGCGGGTGAACAGCATACTGAGTACGGACAGCGTGTTGGGATCCTCCGGCGGCATTTGCGGTAGCACCATCGTGACGGTGGCGCTGACCGACAACGAGGGCGCCTGCTTGTGGGCGGGTGATAGCCGGCTATATCTGTGCCGCGCGGGACAGTTGCGCCAGATCAGCCGTGATCACAGCCTGGTGCAGGAATTGGTGGAGAAGCGTCTGATCGAACCCCATGAAGCGCGTCTGCATCCCCAGCGTCACGTCATCACCCGCGCAGTGGGAGCCAACCTGAGACTGGAACTGGACCAGGTGCGTTTTTCAGCACAGGCCGGCGATCAGCTTTTGTTGTGCAGTGATGGCCTGCATTGCGAGCTGGATGCTGATACCATCCGCCAGGTGCTGGTGCAGCAGTCCGATAGTGAGAATAAGGTGAACCAGCTGATTGAACACGCGTTGGCCTGCGGTGCCCGCGACAACGTTACAGTCAACCTGATCGAACTTATGCTGCATGATGGAAATACCGGATAACGGAATATTCGGAAATAAGCTCCCCGAAAAC
>DATLII010000020.1:0-9675 GCA_035539495.1 Dongiaceae bacterium | reverse complement strand
TGAATTGAACGGCGTGCTGATTAGAACCGAAAAAGCGGTTTTAGCACCTTCTTTTGCGGGTTTTTAGCGATTATAGAGAGAGGGTTTTGTCTGCTAAGAAAGTGGTTTTGGCGAAGCGTGAGAAGTACTGGATGATCAGCTGCGCGCTGAGCGGCGTAATGCAGTGGCAGCAACCGTACCACTGGATCCGCCGTCAGCGCCAGCCTTTTTATACAATCAATGGGCTCCCGTGATTTGATCGAATAGTGCCCCGTCGGCGAAGTGGTTTTTCTTCACTGCATCCCAGCCACCCAAACGTTCTTCAACTGTGAAGGTTTTAACAACCGGATACTGGTTTGCATATTTTTTCTGCGTAGCCGGATCGCGAGGACGGAAATGATGATGCGCAATGATGTCCTGAGCGGTTGGCGTGTAGAGGAAATTCAGATAGGCATTAGCTGCCTCAACTGTGCCGTGCTTCTTGGCCACGCTATCCACTATGGCAATCGGTGCAGCCGCTTCGATCGACAGTGACGGATAGACCACGTCAAACTGGTCAGTACCCAGTTCGGATGCAATCAGTCTGGCCTCGTTCTCAAAGGTCACCAGCACATCGCCGATAGCTCTTTGCGTGAAGGTCGTCGTAGCACCCCGGCCGCCGCCGTCCAGCACTGGCACGTTCACAAATAACTTCTTCACAAAGTCTCGAGCGCCCTGCTCCGATCCGGTTTTTTCCAGGGCATAGCCCCAGGCAGCCAAGTAGGTATAGCGGCCATTACCAGAGGTTTTCGGGTTGGGCACGATCACTTGCAGGCCTGGACGGGTCAGGTCATCCCAGTCGTTCAGCTTCTTGGGGTTGCCCTTGCGCACCAGGAACACCGTGATGGTGGTATAGGGTGCGGCATCGTGGGGAAACTGGGTGCGCCAGTCGCTTGCCACCAGCTTCTTGCTCACCAGTGCGTCGATGTCGGGTGGCTGGTTCATGGTGACAACGTCAGCCTCTAGACCGGCAAGGACCGCCTGAGCTTGAGCGCTAGAGCCACCATGGGATTGATTGATGGTAACGACCTGGTTTTTCGACCGCTTCCATTCCTCTGCAAAAGCGGGGTTGATCTCCTTGTACAGCTCCCGCGATACGTCGTAGGACACATTAAGCAGTTTGACCTCTGCCAGCACATGCCCTGCTCCCCATACCCCCATGACGGCCAGCGCGATTCTGGCCATAGTTTTGAACGACATGCTTTCTCCTTAAGAAATGTGACGGAATAAAAGTGGTATGCCGAGTCTAATCAGGCTAATGCGCATACAGAAATAGTAAAAAGCAAAATGCTTATTCTCGTTTGTGCAATGGAAGTCCCAATATTGCACCGAATTGCCTCTAGCGGCAGATGGACTGCTAAAATTACGGAATCGATTCTGTTGCAGATCATGGGCTAATGACTCAAGCATTTCGGTTAGACCCGTCCCAGGCTCCGCCTGCCCTGCCCGGCACACCTTTCCGGTTCATCCTGTATTTTGTGACCCATTTTCGGGGTTGGTACAGCCTGATGTTGCTGTTCGAGGCTGCCAATGCAGGATGCGCCATCATGATTCCCTACGCCTTGAGCAAAATCATCAAAGGCGCCACTGCTGCGCAAGCACAGGCAGAAGCACTTTTCACGGCCCTGCATCAGCCTTTACTGCTATTCGTATTATTGAGTATCGGCGAGGTATTGTGTGGTCGTGTGGCTGGCGGCATTCAGATCCGCGTAGGGCCGCGTCAACGTCAGAATGTCACGCGCCAGCTTTATCACTACTTGCAGCATCATTCGCATCAATATTTCTCGGCGAATTTTGCCGGTGCGCTGGCGCATCGAATCAGCGAAACGGCGACGGGTGTCACTCAGACGCTCTGGTCCATCATCACGGAATTCTGGCCCATAGCCATTGTATTGGTAGTTTCGATCTGCCTGCTGTGGACCGCGCATCCGCAACTGGCGGGTTTTGTTGCGGTCTGGGCTTTCCTGTTCATTCTGATTTCCTGGGTGATGGCCAAGCGCTGTCAGCCTTACGCCCACGGAGCGGCAGCAGCGCGTAGTGAAACCACCGGCAAAATCGTGGATTCGGTTACCAATCTGGCCAGTGCACGCCTGTTCGCGCGTTTCGAACACGAACGAAACCTGCTGGCGGAAGTACAAGTCCGGGAGCTGGCTGCGATTCGGCTTTCTACCAACTATGCAGAGCGGGTGCGCTGGTTTCAGTTCACCGCAGCAGCGTTGCTGAAAATCGGTTTGTTGTTTTTTTCCATCCGGCTGTGGTCGGAAGGCAAAATCGGCGTGGCGGAATTTGTAATGGCAGTAAGCCTGGCACTGATGATCATCAATGAGGCTCGCAACCTCAGCCGGCGCTTCCTGGAGTTTTTCGAGTACGTCGGCAACGTGGCCAACGGCGTGAATACGATTGTTTGTCCCCACGATATTGTCGACAGCCCAAATGCCGTCGCGCCGTCGCTGGAGCGAGGTACTGTCGAGTTTCGTCAAGTACGCTTCGGTTATAACGTGCAACAGCCGGTCTTCGATAACCTGAATCTGGTCATTCCCGCTGGGCAGCGGGTCGGTTTGGTCGGATTCTCCGGCTCAGGCAAATCCACCTTTGCCAGCCTGATTCTACGCTTGTATGACGTACAGCAGGGGCAGGTGCTGATCGATGGCGTCGACATTCGTGATTTCACGCAAGATGCCCTGCATGAACAACTTAGCCTGATTCCTCAGGATCCAACCCTGTTCCATCGCAGTTTGAAAGACAACATCCGCTATGGTCTTTTGGAAGCCACCGATGACGAAGTGGAAGCCGCTGCACGGCAGGCCCATGCCGATGATTTTATCCGGCAATTACCGGAGGGATACGATTCGCTGGTCGGTGAGCGTGGCGTCAAGCTGTCTGGTGGACAGCGTCAGCGGATTGCTATTGCACGGGTAATATTGAAAGGCGCGCCGATTCTAATTTTGGACGAAGCCACATCCAGCATGGATTCCATTAAAGAAAAGGCCAACCAATCCACGTTGGAGAATGTGATGAAAGGCCGCACGGTTCTGGTGGTAGCGCATCGTCTTTCCACGATTTCCCATCTTGATCGCATTCTGGTGTTTGATGATGGTTGCATCGTTGAAGACGGCAGCCATGCTGAATTATTGGACCGGCGCGGCGCTTACTATCAGTTGTGGAGTCGTCAGTCCGATGGATTCCTGCCTGAAAGCCGGGAAGGTAAGGAAGGGATTGCAGCCAGTGCGTTGAGTGATGATGGTCCAGGATTAAATAAATCAGTGGCAGCCGAAAATCTGCTGGAGGAATTGCCAGAGACTGGTGACGATGCCCTGCCTCCTCGTCTTCCGAACGTTGGTCAAAATTGATGGGGCATTAAAGCCCCATCAACTCCCTAGCACTGGGTCCGGTTTCTTTTACAACCCCCGCTTAATGCTGGCCGCGGTCACCTTCGCATCAATCGACGAGCACGGCAATTCACGCGACACCCAAGCGTCACCACCAAAATACAGCTTGAATATCTTCTCTGCCGTGCGGGTGGCCAGCGCCTGTGTCGTCAGCGTGGGATTCGGCCCACCGAGCGCATTTGCCAGCGCCGAATTGTCTGCGATGAACAAACCTTTAACCGCTCTGGATTCTGCATTGGCATCCAATACTGAATTGCTGGCAGACTGGCCCATGCGCATGGTGGAATGCATGTGAATCAGCGACGGTGGTGCCTTGGCGCGAATCACAGTGGTTGCTCCTGCCCCGCGCACAATATCCACGGCTTTGCGGGTGAGGAATTCGCGGTTTGCCTGAGTGCGCGCGGTGAAGTTTGCGGAGGGTGTGGTTACCAGCGGAACACCACCGTGTTCATCGGGCGGCTGCGTCGGGGAAATCGAGATGCTATTGTTCGGACTAACATCGTCATCCGTCAGCACCACGATATTCAACAGGCGGTCGATGTCGCTCATGGCATCTTTTAGCTGAGGCCCTACCAAACGGCCTACAACATCAGCGCCCGAGGTGTCCGGTGTGGGGCTCAAGTCGTACATACCGGCGATTCCCGCTTCGCTGCCGAGGAACGCTAGCGCCGCTTGGGAGCCTGGCATGCCGCCGAAACTTTCCAGCGAGCCGCGCCCAGGAAAATCAGCGCGCACGGCCGACGCCGGGCCAACGCTGCTGCGGGTTTCGAACGGCATGATACCGACCACAATTTCCGTCGCATGATTGGTGAGGCCCTTCCCTACCCAACCATTCGGATTGGGCAATCCGCTGTTCAGCCACAAACGAGGTGTTTCCACCGCGCCGCAGGCCATCACCACCACTTTTGCGGTTTCCGTGATCAGATTGCCGGTGGTGCCAATTCTGAATTCCACGCCGGTAGCGCGCAGACTGGATGATCCGTCTGTGATGACGCGCGTTACAAACGCATCTGAAATCAGAGTAGCCGCACGACCGCGAGACCAGAGATCTGCTGTCAATGCCATGGGCACATAGCTGTTATACGTTGACCGTTTTGCTTTCAGGTTGCGTGGAGCCTTGCGAGGCAGCGTGCAACCCTGGAAACAATGGCCACAGTAGGTGCAACCCTGCGCCAATGGGAATTTCAACAGCGCCGGATCATCGGTCCAGCCGGCTAGTCCACCAGGTTGCAGAATGGCATTTTCCTGTGGTCGAAAGCTGTCAGTGCTGATGTTTTTGCGGGATTGCCAAGCTAGTCCGATGGCTTCCGCACCGCGAATAAAGACTTCTTCCTTGGTGCCCAAGGCAGCGGTTTGCACAGGCAAGGTTGCTTCCACCCAGCGGTAATAGGGAATCAATTCCTGGTAGGAAAACGGGAACAGATGCTGGATGTCATAGGCATTTTTGTCTGCACCAGTGTAGCCGGCAAATGAACCTGGCATGGCTCGCGGCGAATTGCCGAAATACTGCAATGTGGTTCCGCCCACTCCTGCGGTCTGGAAGGCTGTGGAACTCTGGGCATACTCCCGGCGCCACGGAGTGCGACTGCGATCAGCCGGGCCCCAACGCAAAATGGTTTGTGATACCGATTCATAGTGGGACCACTCCGTTTCTACATCGGCATGATGCGGCCCTGCTTCCAACACCAGTACATCCAGGCCGCGCTCAGCCAGCTCTTTTGCAACAACAGCTCCGCCGCCACCGGCGCCAATAACGATTACGTCACGCATGGTAATAATCTCTCAATGATAATTGCCGAAAGAAAAATCCGTTTTATCAGGGCAAAGCGACTCTGCGCCCGTTGTAATAGCCCTTGTAATCCCGGTGGCCGTCGGAAATTCCCCGGTAACCCGAGATTGTCCAGCCTACGGGCGTCGCAACCAATGTTCCGGTGGCAGGATCGAGCACACCTGCTTCCGAGTACGCCATTAAGCCGGCATACAGCAGCAACGAGTTGGCGACGGGACCCAATCCAGGACCTGCCGCGCCGCTTTCCATCAATTGGAAAACTACAGCTTTCTCGGCGAACGACAGATTGGCAAACGGTGAACTGAAAGGGCCGTTAACGGACGGATTCAGCGAGCTGGCAATGTTATTCAGCAGGAAGGCAATTAATTCAGAGAGCGTGTCGAAAGGTGGTGGTGCCAGGCCGCCCGAATTTAAGCCAAACATCAGTGGCAGCGTTGCATTGGCTTCAATCGCACCCGGTTGCGAATGGGTTTGACCTTGCTGCACTGAATAGGGGTCACCACCGGGAACCGTAAATGCCAGTACACCGTTCAATGTGTCAATAATGACATTGTTCGGCAACACAGCAGCCTGCGCTGCGCCCATATCCCACAGTAACGAGGGTGCAATGGCCGTTGCCGCAGTGACCAACGCAGTGCGGGCCAAAAATACGCGGCGAGAAAGTTCGACTTTTAATGAGGAGGAATTAAATGATGCGGTAGTGTTGGGGGGAGATGAATCA
Source organism: Dongiaceae bacterium (assembly GCA_035539495.1). Lineage (GTDB taxonomy): Bacteria > Pseudomonadota > Gammaproteobacteria > Pseudomonadales > Ketobacteraceae > Ch67. The sequence goes on along the minus strand of DATLII010000020.1, from coordinate 3,758 downwards.
GGAAAAGTATCAGTCAGTTTTTTCATGGTGATGAGTGCCTCTAAAGTCCATAGACAAAGCAAAGCCATTGCGCGTTCGCACAGTGCTTTGATCCGTTTTGTTTTTAAAAAGAAGACAGGACGCGACAGGAACAGCGATTGCCTGCAGCGACTATCAGTGAACGAGAGATGAAAAAATGGAATCGTTATTATTTAGAAAGGACGCGCTTCTGCGAGTGCGTTCCTTGTTGCCATACTTACCGGCGAACGGGTGAATTGTCCACCGCAATTCTGTGACAATGCGTGGCGAGTAACGGTTTTCATTGGTTGCTATCGATAGTAATTTGAACCACTGAGCGCTATTTCACCCGTTAGAAGGACATAAAGACCGGACATTAGAGGGGTTGCGGGCAATGCTGCGGATGCGGACAATCGGCAATCATTCTAGAATCGATCAGAGCGTCGGGGACCAACCGCACTGCCCGCGCCTGGTGTTGGATCACATCATTTTTCTTTGGAGATACCTCGGCCATGACAATCCTACCTTCCAGCATGCGAGCCATCACCGATTTCACCGATGCGCGTGAAGCGGCACAACCCCGGGATCGCCTGGAGACGGTAAGGCAGCGGGCGCTGCAGTTTCGGGAATGGTTCATGGACGAGCCCGAGGTGCTGTTTTACAAAAGCATCAACTTGGTCCGCGTGCCCTACCCGACCTGGTATGCCTATACCGGTGTGTTCGCCCAGTCAGCGTACAAATTTCCCTATATTCATATTCTGAACCGGTTGTTCGTGGTGCAGTATCGGGACATGGAGGGTCAGACCAAAACCCTCCTGTTTTCGCCCTCTGATATTGAAGCAAATCGGGAAACACCCTTCTTCAAGCGTCTGGCGGGTGGTCTACCGGGCCCTCGTGTAGTGCTGGATGTGCTGGCACCCGTGTTTCGCGATGTGGAAACCGCGTTGCGAGAAATCGGCATTGCACCACGCCAGGTGGATTACATCAGCTACGATCACCTGCACACGCAGGACGTGCGGCGTTGGATCGGTACAGCACAACGGCCCGGAATATTTCCAAACGCAAAATTACTGGTGCACAGACAGGAATGGGCGTCGACGCTGGCCTTGCTACCCTGTCAGGCAGATTGGTACTGCCCCAACGGTATTGACGGTTTGCCGGCAGAAAAAGTGATTGGCTTTGAAGGAAGTCTGCAACTGGGGCGCGGAGTGGCGTTGATCTACACACCTGGTCACACCGAAGGCAATCATTCCCTGGCCGCGCGTGTCGCCGATGGCATTCGGGTGACCTCCGAAAACGGTGTCGGCGCCGACGCCTACGCGCCGCAGAATTCTCGCATCAATGCGATTCGCCGCTATGCCCAGGCGACGGGCAATGAGGTCATCCTCAATGGCAACACATTGGAAGGCAGTAACGACCAGTACATTTCCATGGTGATGGAAAAAACCATTGCCGGGCCGTCGACCAATCCGGATTACCCCAACTGCGCGCCCAGCAGCGAGGCCACACCCTACTGGCTGATTCCGGGACATCAGGTGAGCCATCTTGTTGGCGAAGCGGAATTTGGCAGGCCAGTAACGGTCTGAGCCTGGGTGTTGCCCTTCTCTATTGCCGCCTATAATCGACCTGACATCATTTCTGGACTTAACCCATGACACCGGAATCCAGCCGCAAGCTGATCGAACAGTACTACGCCGCTTTCAATCGTGGGGACATGCAGCAGTTTCTCAATCTGCTTACTGACGACGTAATCCACGACATCAACCAGGGCCAGCGGGAAGTCGGCCGCGATGTATTTGCTGCCTTTATGGAGCGTATGAACAGCAACTACCGTGAGCAGTTGGTGGAGATGGCCGTTATGGTGAACGCCGATGGCAGCCGTGCCTCCGCTGAATTTGTCGTGTTAGGCGAATATCTGAAAACCGATGAAGGATTGCCACCCGCCAGAGGTCAAACCTATCGTCTGCCGGCCGGAGCGTTTTTCGATATCCGCGACGGCAAAGTAGCCCGCGTCACCAATTACTACAACCTGAATGACTGGATCGCTCAGGTTAACCGGTGATGTTATGAAGGATTCGTCGCATCCCTCCGACAATATTATTATCAAGCGCGTCAGCGGCGAGGCATTAAAAGCCTACATTCCTGCGCTGGCGGCGTTGCGCATCGAAGTCTTCCGCGATTTTCCTTACCTGTACGATGGCACACTGGAATACGAGGAAAATTACCTGCGTACTTATAGCGCGTGTCCGCAAGCGGTAATTGTGCTGGCGTTGGAAGGTGGCGTGAATGCCAAAATAGTCGGCGCGTCCACCGGCATTCCCATGCAGTTTGAAACCGATGAATTCAAGGCGCCACTACAACGGGCCGGTTACGACGCGAATAAAGTTTTTTATTGTGCTGAATCCGTGTTGCGGGCGCCCTACCGTGGCCTCGGTTTGGGCTGGCGTTTTTTCGACGAGCGCGAAGCTCATGCCCGTGAATTGGGTGGACTTGACTACAGTTGTTTTTGCGCAGTGGAACGGCCGGAAGATCACCCACGCCGTCCCCATGATTACCGTCCACTCGATAGTCTGTGGCAAAAGCGCGGTTATGAAAAACAACCTGGTCTGGTAACTCAGTATGCCTGGAAGGATCTGGATGAATCCGCCAGTAGCGCCAAAACCATGACTTACTGGATCAAGAAGCTGTCATGGACATAAATACGAGCACCCGCACCCTTCGCATAGCCAGCGCGCAGTACGATATCGGCCGATTCGAAAATTGGGCTGCATTTGTTGCCAAAGCCGAGTACTGGACGCAACAGGCCGTCGACGCAGGCGCACGGCTACTGGTATGGCCTGAATACGCCAGCCTTGAATTGACCTCGCTGTTTTCCGCTGAAATTCAGCAAAACCTGGCGCTGCAATTGGAGCAACTGCAAACCCTGCGTGAGGATTTCATCGCACTGTTCACGCGTTTGGCTCACCAGCATCAAGTGTATCTGTTGCCCGGCACCTTTCCGGTCAAAATCGAAACCGGTGAATATCGCAATCGAGCCTGGATTTTCGGTCCCAGCGGTTTATTGGGATTCCAAGATAAGCTGCAGATGACACGCTTCGAGAACGAGCAGTGGCATATCAGTCCGGGTCATGAAATCCGGGTGTTTGCGCTACCGTTCGGTGCTGTCGGCATCTCTACTTGCTACGACAGCGAATTCCCCTTGATCGCCCGTCGCATGGTGGAACTGGGCGCCGAATTGATTCTGGTGCCCAGTTGTACCGACACATTGGCGGGCTACCACCGAGTACGCATCGGCTGCCAGGCGCGCGCGTTGGAGAATCAATGTTACGTAGTGCAGTCCCCCACGGTGGGTAATGCGGATTGGTCTGCGGCGGTGGATATCAATGTGGGTGCTGCGGGTGTGTTTACGCCGGTTGATCGCGGCTTTCCTGACAATGGCGTATTCGCGCAAGGTCCTATGAATCAGCCGCAATGGCTATTTGCTGATTTGGATCTGGCGGCGATCACCGAAGTCCGCCGATCCGGGCAGGTGCTGAATCATCGCGACTGGCCCGGCCAATTTCGCGCACTGGGTGTTAGCGATACCGATCAATAAATTTCAAATCGGATCAGGCAGGTGTCTCCGGCATTTTCCACCGGCGTGCCAATCCCGATTTCGCCTTTCCCCGTTAGCAGCAATTCGCGCCGATGCAGTCGGACTGAAGCGGTGCCGTGGGTCTCGCGCCGGCTGTCACCCAGGCGCAAATAGGTGCCATTAGTGC
>DATLII010000019.1:0-9084 GCA_035539495.1 Dongiaceae bacterium | reverse complement strand
CTGAAGGACAATCCGCATGGCGTTGACCTGGGCGAGCACGAATCGCGTTTGCCCCAGCGCCTATACCACGAGGACAAGAAAATTCGCTCCGCACCGGAGGAAGTGTTGGCCGATCTGTCGCGCTTGTTGACTGAAGCCACTGCAGCGAATGCAACCGGCTTCCGCCTGATCGGCCGTCGTCACCTGCGCAGCAACAATTCCTGGCTGCACAATTCCCAGCGTCTGGTGAAAGGGCCGGTGCGCAATCAGCTGCTGATGCATCCGGACGATCTGGCACGGTTGGGCGTTACCAGTGGTCAGCAGGTGAAAGTGGCGTCACGGGTAGGCGAGATCGTGGTGCCGGTGGAAGCTACCGATGCTGTCATGCCCGGTGTGGTGAGCCTGCCTCACGGCTGGGGCCACGACCGCGCCGGTACCCGCATGGGGGTGGCGCACGCCCACGCGGGGGTAAGCGCGAACGATTTGACCGACGAACGCTATCTGGATGATTTGTCGGGCAATGCCGCGTTGAACGGCGTGCCCGTGACGGTGACGGCGGCCTGAACCCCGTCGTTACCGCAGTAAATCCCTGCGCTAAGTACGGAGTTGCGTGGCGGTCGCCTGGCAAACCAATCGTGTTACAATGGCCGCCAGTTTCCGTTTCAAACGGATTTTCCAACAGCAGGTGAAAACATGACTACCCTGGACGTCATCAAAGACCAGATCAGCAGCAACAACGTCATCCTCTACATGAAAGGTTCTCCGCAGTTTCCCCAATGCGGTTTTTCCGCCCGGGCGGTGGAAGCCCTGATGTCTGTCGGCAAACCCTTCGCGTACGTCAACATCCTGGAACATCCGGATATCCGTACCGAACTGCCCAAGTTTGCCAACTGGCCTACCTTCCCCCAGCTGTGGGTGAAGGGCGAACTGGTCGGCGGCAGCGACATCGTGCTGGAGATGGCGCAGAAAGGCGAACTGAAGTCCCTGATTGAAGAAGCTGTAGCTGAGTGAGCGTCGACGAATAGGCCGCACGGTTGATCGTCGGAGCAGGAAATGAAAAAGCCCGTCCTTGGTGACGGGCTTTTTTGTGGGCGCTTGTTCGGGAGAGCCGTTTGTTCTCAACCTACTTTTCCTTCAACCTACTTTTCGCATCCCATTTTCTGCGTGCTGCGGTTCTGCGGAGGGCTGCTGTTCCAGTCGTTTAGCAAAATACTGTTCGAAGAACTGCATCGCTTCTGGCGCCGGCGTCGGCTTGGCGAAATAGAAACCCTGGATGGTGTCGCAGCCGCGCTGTTCCAGAATCGCCAGTTGATGGGCGGTCTCGATCCCTTCCGCCACGATCTGCAATTTCAGGTTTTGTGCCAGGCCGATAATGGATTCCAGCACCAGCACGGATTCCGGGTCCTGCTCCAGATCGCGAATGAAACTGCGGTCGATTTTCAGTGTGTCGATGGGGAAGCGGCGCAAATAGGCCAGAGACGAATAGCCAGTACCGAAATCATCCAGCGCAATACGCACGCCGGTTTCTTTCAGCTTGCACAGCACGTCGATGGCGTGGGCCTCGTTCTGCATCAGGCCGGATTCGGTGATTTCCAGTTCCAGCTGACCCGGATCGATGGCGAATTCGCGCAGGCAGCGTTGCACGGTTTGCAGCGGATTGCCGAAATTCAGTTGCGCCGGCGACAGGTTTACCGAGATCGAAAGATCGCGAATATCCTGACGGTTCCAGGTTTCCAGCTGGCGGCAGGCTTCTTCCAATACCCAGTTGCCCAGCTCCTGGATGTAGCCGGTTTCCTCCGCCAATGGAATGAACAGGGCAGGGCTGATCATGCCTTTTTCCGGGTGTTTCCACCGCATCAGCGCTTCGAACTCGATGCGGTGTTGTCCCTGCACGGGAACCTTCGGTTGATAGAACAGCACGAATTCCTTGTTTTCCAGCGCCGACCGCATGGAGGCTTCCAGTGTGAGCCGTTCGGTCTTGGATTTGTTCATGCCCGAATCGTAGAACTGGAAGGTGTTTTTGCCCTTGGCTTTTGCAGCGTACATGGCGACGTCGGCGTGTTTGAGCAGGGATTCCGGCGTCTGGCCGTCTTTGGGATACAGCGAAATGCCAATGCTGGCGCTGACGAATACGGATTGATCCTGCAGGCGGAATGGCTGCGCCAGCTTGCTGAGAATGCGCTCTGCTACTTTGGCGGCCTGGCTGGGTGCGTGGATATCCGGCAGAACCAGTGTGAATTCGTCGCCGCCCATGCGCGCCAGCAGTTCGGCATCATCGATGGTGTTGGCGTTGCGCTGCATCAGGTCGTTGCCGCGAATACATTCTTTCAGCCGCGCGCCCACTTGCATCAGCAGCAGGTCGCCGATCTGATGGCCGAGCGCATCGTTGATGTTCTTGAAGTTATCCAGATCGAAAAACAGGATCGCCAGTTGCTGGCCTTTCAGCTGTGCCCGCTCGATCAGGTGTTGCATGGAATCGATCGAGGTCACTTTGTTGGGCAAGCCCGTGAGCGTGTCGAAGTAGGCGAGCTCCTGGATTTGCTGCGACGACTGTCGCAGGCTGTCGTGCATGCTGCCGAACGACGCCGCCAGTTCGTGGATTTCGTCGCGCTTATCCGTGGGTGGCAGCTCCAGCTCATCCAGCGTATCCAGTTGACCGCTGGCGATGGCGTCTGTCATACGACGGATCTTGCCGAGGGGGTTGGTAACGAAGCTGGCCACAGCGGAGTGCAGCACCAACACCGCCAGAAGGCCAGCGATGATGCCGATATAACTCAAGCGTTTATCCAGTTGCTCGATGCGGCTTTGAATCTCAACGTCGGGCGTCAAGCCGATCAGCTTCAGATCCGGCGCCAGTATCTGCTCGCTGACAAACCAGTTCTGGTTATCCATTTCCACTTGTTGGCGGGCGCGATTGGGCAACAGGGTATTGACGTTGTATTCACGCGCGCCGCTCAGCCAGCGATTGCCGTTATCCGTGAGAAACAGCAATACATGCAGGTTGCGGCGGGTGTTATCGAAAAAGTTACTCAGGCTGTCCAGGCGAGTGGTGATCACCAGGTGGTATGAATCGGGGCTGCCAGTGCGCTGTGACAATTGCAAAAGGGGCGTGTTCTGGCCGTTGGGCTGCAATAGCCGGCGTGCGCTTTGTTGGCTAGCAATCAGCGTGAAGGGAGGTAGGGATTGAGTCAGGCGCGAGACGACGAGCAGGCGCTGGCCTTCGCCGCTGATCAAATCGATTTGCTGTACCGCAGGATGAGCCGCCAGAAACTGTTCCAGTAGCGGCCGCTGAAAGCTGGCATCCAGTGAGCGCCAAACCCGCAGCGTGAGCAGTTCCTGCAGCAGGGCCTGGTTGCGTTCCTCACCCCGTTCCAGAATCTGACGGGCTTGCTCCGCCAACAGCGATACCTGCCCGGCGGCATGATCCTGCGCGATGCTTTGCAGATGTCGGTGCATCAGCCAGCAGGCCAACACCAACGGAACCAGCACCAGCGGAATCAATACTGACAGAAATTTGCGTTGCAATTTCATTACCGATAACTGCTTCAATAACGGTTAAAACTGAGTATAGAGAACCGAGTTAGTTTTTCCGGCGCTGAGCTGGAGGCTGTGGATAGAAATACTGCCTATTTGGGGTTAATGCGTTATGCCAAAAGGATTTTTAGGATCGGCACGAATATTTGATAATGTGAAGACGTTCACATTCGTATCTCGCCTTACCCCTTCAAGGAGGAGCGTGCCATGATGAACATACCCCTGTTACACGATGTGCGCGTGTTCGATGCCAGTGGCGCCCACCTGGTGGGTCATCTGGTGCATATGGATGATGACGGGCTCGACATGCTGGCGGACCAGCCGCTGGACGAGGCGCGCGAACTCACATTCATGCTGGACGATATCACCGCCTTCGAGCCGGGCAAGAAAGTCACGTTTTCCGCCATCTGCGATTACTGCAATCCGGATGACGAAGCCCTGGACGTTTACCACGTTCATCTCAATTTCACGCATCTGTCCGCCCACGCCAGGGAAGTGACCAACTCGTTGTTGTGATCGATTGCGCTTGAAAGAATGCTGTTGGCTGGACGTTCCCGCGGTTGCGCATTATGTTTGTTGCAGTGATCCTATAGCACTCAACCTTTTGAAACATAATGCTGAAACATAAGGCGGAACCAAGGAATGTCTATGCAATGGCCCCTTCGCATCGCGGATCTTCTGGCAGGCAAGGCTGCGGTGGGCAGCAACGTCACAGTGAAAGGCTGGGTGCGCACCCGGCGCGATTCCAAGGCCGGTTTTTCCTTTATCAATATCCATGACGGCTCGGCCTTTGACGGCATCCAGGTGATAGCCGAACAAGGGCTGCCGAACTACCAGGATGACATCCAGAAGCTGGGTTCGGGCTGCAGCGTCAGTGTTACCGGCACCCTGGTGGCGTCCCAGGGTAAAGAGCAGGCGGTGGAAGTGAAGGCGGAGTCGGTGACGGTGCTGGGTTGGGTGGACGACCCGGAATCCTACCCAGTAGCCAAAAAGCGCCACACGTTTGAATATCTGCGTACCGTGGCTCACCTGCGGCCCCGCACCAATACCTTTGGTGCCATGGCCCGCATTCGCAACAGCGCGTCCCAAGCCATTCACCGTTATTTCAATGAACGCGGCTTTTATTGGGTGAACACACCGGTGATCACCGCCAGCGATTGCGAAGGCGCCGGCGAATTGTTTCGCGTCAGCACGCTGGATCTGCTCAACCTGCCACGCACCTCGACTGGCAAAGTGGACTTCAGCCAGGATTTTTTTGCAGCGGAATCCTATCTCACCGTGTCGGGTCAGTTGAACGGCGAGGCCTATTGCACTGCGCTGTCACGCATCTACACCTTCGGCCCCACGTTTCGCGCTGAGAACTCCAACACCAGCCGTCACCTGGCGGAATTCTGGATGGTGGAGCCGGAAGTGGCGTTCGCCGATCTGAAACAGAATGCCGATATGGCGGAGGAATTTTTGCAGTACGTATTCCGCGCCGTGTTGAATGAGCGCCAGGATGACATGGCATTCTTCGATCAGCACATCAGCAAAGGTGTAATTGCACGGCTGGAAAGTGTGGTGAACGCGCAATTCGCACGCATGGATTACAGCGAAGCGATCAATGTGTTGCAGAAATCCGGCAAGACATTTGCGTTCCCCGTGCAATGGGGATTGGATCTGCAATCGGAACACGAGCGTTATCTGGCGGAAGAATATGTGGGCCGCCCGGTGATCCTGATGAACTATCCGCAGGCGATCAAAGCGTTTTACATGCGTGCCAACGACGACGGAAAAACCTGCGCCGCGATGGATGTTTTGGCGCCAGGTATTGGTGAAATCATCGGTGGCAGTCAGCGGGAAGAACGCCTGGATGTGCTGGACGCGAAAATGCAGGCGCTGGGATTGCAGGAAGGGCTGTGGTGGTACCGCGATTTACGCCGTTACGGCACGGTGCCGCACGCGGGCTTTGGTTTAGGCTTCGAGCGGCTGCTCACCTACATCACCGGCATGGAAAACATTCGCGACGCCATTCCCTTTCCGCGTGTGCCCGGTAGCGCGCTGTTCTGACAATCGCGCTTGTCAGCTGGCGCGTTATGCAAGTCGATAACGCGCCAGTGACTGACGCCGGCCAAGAATGTGCCGTGTCTATTCCCAAGGTCCATATTTTCCCAAAGTCCATATTTGTCCCGATTTCCGCCCTTGCATTTTTCCTCTGCATTCGCATGTCTTCGCCATCGTTAACGAATTTCACTAAATCCGTTTCATTTTGTGAATGACTAGCGATTTTTTAACCAGGTCTCACTAAAATAATTTTCCTAGCAGGCCGCGAAAAACGGAACAGTCGTTTTTCGGCGGTCTGTTTGAGCCCTTGGGGCAACACCGGGCTCGTGCTTGCATTACCTTTTTTGATTGTCTTGTTTTTAAGAACACTACCTGCTTGTTCTCGCAGCGGTGGGTTGTGCTGTTCTCATTGGTATTTTGTTTTCGGTCGAGTTCAAGTCGAGTCAATAGATGGCTGCGGCGCGGATTTGCTCGCCATTAGAATTCATAAACATCACAGCGGACGTGTCCCTTGTGAAGAACTTTTTCTTCACATTTCACAAGTTTGAGTAGTCTGTGATGAAACCAAAAGTACATATCATTGCACCGCGTTATCCGTTTGGGCCCGAGCATGATGCACAGGCTGAATTGCTGGCAGGGGACAATTGCTGGCGCGTTGATCCGATTGATGTTTCCAAAGGGCACCTGTGCGTGCGGGCCCTCAATTCCGTGGCCGAGGCGCTGAGCGAGAAAGCCTGCGTCGACACCATCCAACTGCGAGTGATGGGCAAGCACTATCGCCTCACTCAACTGGACGTCAGCAAGAGTATTCCTTGCGAAGGCGGCCGCCATCAGAAGCTGGTACTGAAATGCAATGACGGCGGTGAGACCTCCTCCCAGCTGTGGGAGATCAGCTTTGCCCTGCGAATGCGCCCCAGTGAGGGCGTTGAACAACAGTACGATGAACTGACCTTGCCCAAGGTGCCGGCGCGGGGTGTATACACCGAGGCGGCACGGCAGGAGCGGCTGGCATTTCTGCGGGACGAGACCGGCCAGGAGCTACGGGAAGTGGCCGCCACCCGGCTGGATCCCAAGGCGCTGGTGAGCAATATCGAGGCCCTGATCGGCTCGGTGGAAATTCCGGTGGGGGTGGCGGGGCCGCTGCATATCAAAGGCAACCATGCCAACGGCTTGTTCTACGCGCCCATGGCCACCTCCGAGGGCGCGCTGGTGGCGTCGGCCACGCGGGGTGCGACCGCACTGTCGCGAGCCGGTGGTGTCACCACCCGCGTATTGGGCCAGCGCATGCTGCGAGTACCGGTATTCGTGCTGGAAGATCTGTCGATGGCGTTCTTCTTCGCCGAGTGGGTGAAGGACCATCAGCACGAAATCGCCGAGCAGACCCGACGCTATTCCAACTATGCCAATCTGGTGGAACTGCAGACCTCGGTGCTGGGCAAAGCGGTTCACGTGCATTTCATCTATGAAACCGGTGATGCTGCCGGCCAGAACATGACGACCACCTGCACCTGGCAGGCCTGTCAGTGGATCATTCAGGAAATGAAGCGCTTCGAGGGTTTGCGCTTCGACAACTTCCTGGTGGAAGCCAACCTGTCCAACGACAAGAAAGTCACCTATCAATCCTTCCTGAAAGGCCGCGGCGTGCGGGTGCTGGCGGAGTGCGTGCTGCCGGCGGACGTGTGTCAGCAGGTGTTGAAAGTGAAGCCGCGCCAGTTGTTCGAAGCCTATAACCATTTCGTCGGCGGCAGTATCGCGGCGGGCATGGTGGGCATCAACATCAATATCGCCAACGTGATTGCGGCGCTGTTTGCCGCCACCGGGCAGGACATCGCCTGTGTGCATGAATCCGCCATCGGCCATTTGCATATGGAGCTGACGGACGGAGACGAGATTTACGCGACGCTGATGCTGCCGAGCCTGGTAGTGGGCAGCGTGGGAGGCGGCACCAGTCTGCCGCAACAGAAAGAATGTTTGCAGTTGATGGGCTGTGCGGGTCCGGGCTGTGCGCATAAACTGGCGGAGATCATTGCGTCGTTCTGCCTGGCGCTGGATCTATCCACTCTGAGTGCCATCGCCAGCGATCAGTTCGCTCGCGCCCATGAAAAACTGGGCCGCAACCGGCCGGTGAACTGGCTGAAACTGGCGGATCTGGACGCGGACTTTTTCAGCCGTGGTCTGACTCAGGCGGGCCGTCTGGATTTGTTGCCAGTGGAGCATGTGCAATTACGCAAAATCGCCATGACCGGCAGCAGCATCATCACCGAATTGACATCGCACAAGATCAACAAGCTGGTGGGGCACTTCCCGTTCCGTCTGCACATGCAGGGTGAATCCAAACCGCTGGATGTGATGGTGAAAGTGAAGCCGCTGGACGACGAAGTGATTCTGATGTTGAACAGCATGGCGGCCATGTGCGATCCGCGTCTGGCGCAGGCATACAACACCTATCGCAATCGTATCGGCTTCAAGGGCTGCCATCTGCGTGAGCTGGTGGTGGCGGCGCAATTGGACGAACGTTTCCTGCGTTACACACCCACCACCTATTTCACGCTGCATGACCCTGAGCGCGAAGCCTATGTGATCGTGCAGGAATACATGCAGGATATGGAGCTGATGGATTCGGCCGACGATACCAGCAGCTGGACCCGGGCCCATATCGAGGCGGCATTGAGCGGCATCGCTGAAATTCACGCGATCTGGTATGACCGCACCGATGAACTGGTGAATCAGTCCTGGATGGACGAAGTGCCCACCGCCGACAGCATGAAAGAAAAAATCCGCCTGTGGCAGATGTTGGGTGCCCATGCGATGGAGGAATTCCCTGAGTGGTTTGACAAGCGCGACCTGCGTGCATTCAGCAACGCACTGCATACGCTGGATAACTGGTATCCCGAACTGGATGTCATGCCGAAAACGCTCACGCACAACGATTTCAACCCGCGCAATATTGCGTTCCGTCGTGTAGGTGGTCAGCCGCGTCTGTGCGCTTACGATTGGGAATTGGCGACTGTGCAGGTGCCTCAGCACGATTTGGCGGAACTGCTGGCATTCACGCTGGATGAAACCGCGACAGTCGCACAGATTGATCACTATGTAGAGTTCCATCGTCAGGCACTGCAACGCGCTACTGGCACCGATATTGATCCGGATCAGTGGCGTCGTGGTTATCAACTCAGCCTGCGGGATCTGCTGATCAATCGTGTGCCCATGTACCTGATGGCGCATACCTTCCGTCACTACAAATTCATGGATCGAGTGCAGCGGGCGCTGCGGCAGCTACTGCAATTGGAAGCGGTGCGGGTGAGGGAGAATGCCTGATGCCATTTGCTTCAGCCCCTGTGGGCACCAAACCGGGGCCATTTGATCCCGATCAGACGTTGCCGCCGGCGTTTTTCAACGTCGCGCGGTCGGTGTATCAGGATGATCCGTTCTGGTTGGGCGAGGACGCCGTTGCTGTGCAGCGGCGTTTTTCCCGCGCCCATGATTTTTTTCGCGAAGGTAAAGCCTGGGTAGGAATCGGAGATCATT
>DATLII010000018.1:0-8587 GCA_035539495.1 Dongiaceae bacterium | reverse complement strand
GACACAGATACGGCAACAATTGAATGAAAAGCCGTTTCTGCTGGAAAGCGGTTTTTCCTACGCCGACATAACCATTATTGCGGCGATGCAGGTGGTGAAACCGGCGCAGAGCCGGCATATTCCAATAGGGCCCGCTGGCAGGCCTTGCTGGACTTGCACCGAGCTGGCAGCGGAATTTGCTGATCTGCTGGAATGGCGTGACGGGGTGTATCAGGTATACCGCTATCGTAATCATGCGGGGGCGCCAGCAACGCCCGCAACGTGACAACCGCGCTCTAAGGGACGCAGCCAGGGGTAAGGAAATGGATTTCTCACAGTTACTGCAATCGATCGACGACTTTATCGGCCAGGATGAATTGCTGGAATGGTTGCATTTCATTCTCGCCGTCTCGTTGAGTTATCTGCTGCTGCATTGGATGCGGGCCAGCATCACCAAGCGGATTCCACCACTGGCCAGTTCGGTTTACCTGTTCGAACTCTGGAAAAAGTTGCTCAAGGCTACCACCCGATTATTTTTAATCGGGGTGGCGCTATTCTTTGGCGCCCGCATTGTCGAGTTGAATGCGCAATTCGAGAGCCTGCTGCTCAAAGTGTCCATGATCACGTTCTGGATTCAGATGGCATTTTGGCTTAGCGCTGCTATCGGCTACGGCACGGAACATTACGCCAACCGCCACAAGGAAGATGCATCGGCGCCCACCGTAGCCCGCATGGTGTCTTTCATGCTGCGCGTGCTGGGCATGCTGCTGATCGTGATTATCGTGCTGGACAACGTGGGTTTCGATGTCACCACCTTGATCGCCAGTTTGGGTATCGGCGGTATCGCAGTGGCATTGGCGGTGCAGAATATTCTGGGCGATCTGCTGGCGTCGCTGTCACTGACGCTGGACAAGCCGTTCGTGGTGGGTGATTTCATCGTGATGGACAATTTCATGGGCACGGTGGAAAACATCGGCCTGAAAACCACACGGCTGCGCAGCCTGAGTGGCGAGCAAATTATTTTTCCCAACGCCGAATTGCTCAAAGGCAAAATTCGCAACTACAAGCGCATGTACGAGCGCCGCATTGTGTTCAGCTTCACCATCCGCTATGACACCCAGCAGGAGATTCTGGAGCAGATTCCACCGCGCGTAAAAAGCATGATCCAGAGCCAGGACAAAACCCGCTTCGATCGCTGTCACTTATTCCAGTTTGGCGATTTTGGTTTCATCTACGAGACGGTCTATTTCGTGCTGGTGCCTGATTACAACCAGTACATGGACATTCAGCAGGCTGTTAATTTGCAGCTGGTGAAAACCGTGCACGAACTGGGCACCGAGTTCGCCTCGCTGTTGCAGGTGGAAGGCAGTAGCAAGGCGGCCGTGGCCAGCAAGCGGGGCCAAGGTTAAAGCGGTTTGCGTTATTGATGCGCCACATCCCAGCGGCGGATCAACAAGCGTCCGTCTGCCAAGGTAAATTCCATGCGCTGCAATTGGCTGCCGGTGGCCGACTCCGCCACCCGGACCAGATAACGGTGATTGGCCGCATCCAGGATTTCCACACCCAACACATCATCGGTGCCCACGGCTTGCGCAGCATGACTCAGCAGGTTGTCGAGCCGGTAACTGTCCTGCTTGCGTTGTTGATCGCGCAAATATTCGAAGCGCGCGTTGTCGTACACGGCAAAAGTGAAATCGTCACTGAAGAAACTGGCGCGAGCGCGTTGATCATTGCCCAGTACGGCGGCGCGATAGCGGCGTAGCGTTTCCCGCACCTGATCGGAATCAATGCGATCGGTTTGCAGCGGCTCGATGGCAGAGGTGACGGACGCACAGGGGAATTGCTGAAAAACCTTCTTTCCCGCCGCGTCACGACATTGGTAGGCGGCAGCCTGCGTGGTTTGCGCCACCACCAGCAACAGAATGAAGGGCAGGTATTTCGCCATAAAAAATGCTCCGCTTATTTGGGTTTGAAGTCCCCCTTCTGCGTCCAAGCATTATTTTTGGGTCCACCCAGACTAGCGGCGCATTGTGCAATCAATGTTCAGGAATCATGGAATCGCATCATGACGCAGGGCTGGCCTGCGCTAACGACTTGAAAAACTGGGCAGAAAAATCGTCGGCAGGGAAAAATGCTTCCACCCGCAATTCCTCGGCGGTGACATCCAGCGCGGTACCGAACGTGGAAATCATGCTGAACAGTTTCAGCGTCAGATCGCCCATGCCCACTTCCAGCGGCAGGAAAGGCGGTGGCACGCTGTTCCATACCTGATTGCGCCAGTTGGGTGGAACGCAGGGCAATGCACTGAGCTCGTTGAATAAATCACGCAGGCGACCATTGGCGGGATCGGCAGTAACTTCCCGCTGCAAACGCGACAGCAACAACGTGGCAGTCGGCTCCCAATTGCGCAGCAGCGGCTGCATGCCTGATGGGTGGAAGGTCATGCGCAGAATGTTGTACTGGCCCGACGGATCGACTTTCCCCCAAATGGTTTCCTGATCCCCCAGCAAACCGATGAAGCGATCGGCGGCGGCATTGCGCAGCACCAGATTCCAGTGTCGATCCACCACCACTGCGGGATACGGATCGTGATGGCGCAGCATCATTTCCAGCGCCTGTTTTATCGCAGCCATTTCCGCGCTGTCGAGCCCACGCTCCTGATACAGCGATGCAAAACCAGCGGCGTGCAGCAGCATGTTGCGTTCGCGCAACGGAATATCCAGCACCTCCGCCAATTGCAGAATCATGTCGCGGCTGGGTTGAGCGCGGCCGGACTCCAGAAAACTCAGATGCCGCTGTGACACCCCGGCATCCAGTGCCAGATCCAGCTGCGAACGTTTGCGGGTACCGCGCCAGGATTTCAGCAGGGCACCGAAGGAAGGCGCGCCCGAGTTTGAAAGAGAGTCCGCGGCGAATGATGTCATGTGAGCTGCTGAAGACATGGATGTGCGTCCTTGTGAAAACCGAATGTTGAAACGGGCGTGGTTTAACCCTTTTGGCTCTAGCCTTGATTCTGATCCCTGTCGTCGAGGGCTGCCATTACCTGCAAGGTAATTGTTTCCCCGCCGGTTGCAAGCAAGACTGCACCAGCGTCATCGATTGGCATGGCGCAATCACAGACGAGGATACGGTCATGAACCTGAAAAAACTGTTGCTCTGGAGTGTGTTGATCGAATTTGCCCTGTTCAGTGGCTGGGTAATGTGGGAAGTGGGGTACATCGGCATCTGGCAGGCGGGCTTCGCGTCCATCGGCAGTCTGCAGATCCTGCTGGATCTGGTGATCTGCGCCAGCATCATCAGTGTGTGGCTGTACCAGGACG
Organism: Dongiaceae bacterium; assembly: GCA_035539495.1. GTDB lineage: Bacteria > Pseudomonadota > Gammaproteobacteria > Pseudomonadales > Ketobacteraceae > Ch67. The sequence goes on along the minus strand of DATLII010000018.1, from coordinate 5,288 downwards.
CACGTCAGCGCGGCATCAATCCCTGGCCCTGGCTGGTGGCCACTCTGGCGGCAGGTTCATTGCCCGTGTTGTTCTACCTGATCGTGCGCGAGCGTTCACCGCAGCGTCAAATGCAGCTGGCGTGAACAATGAATGGGTGTTAGAAACGTCGCCCTCAACGGCCCAGGATCGCATCCATCACCTGGGCCGTGCGCAGGGCACTTACACCGGTCGAGGGATGTTCAATATCGCCGTTCAGATGCCGCAGGATATTCTCCACATGCTGCAGCTGGATCGGATCGGGATGCGGAATCGTCAGCTGCAGCGTTTCGTCCACGCTGTCCAACCGCACCGGCTGTTCCAGAAAAACGGAAAAACGAATCTCGCCACGACTGCCGACAATCAATACTTCATCCTGTCGCTGTCGGGCACCAAAATTCCAGAATCCGTTTCCGGTTGCACCACTGCTAAATTGCCAGCAGGCAGTAACCGCATCGTCCGCTGGATATAACTGTTGCTGATTGGCGACGAAGCCACTCACCTGCGCGATATCACCCAGCAAGTGCAGCAGCAGATCCAGTCCATGACAGGCCAGATCCATAAAATAACCACCACCGGCAATCGCCGGCTGCACCCGCCACTGGGGTGTTCTGGTCAGATCCCAATCGCTGGGCGGGCGACAATAGGTCCATTGCACATGACGCACTGCACCGATGCGGTTTTCATCCAGCCATTGTTTCACTTGCTGAAAGCGCGGCAGCGAACGCCGATAGTAGGCGACGAACAACGGCAGGCCACGTTGCGCGAACGCTTCCACCATCTGCTCGCATTCCCGTGCATTCAGCGCCATGGGTTTTTCCACACAACAGATCTTGCCGGCGTCCGCCACTTGCAGCGCATAGGTCAGATGGGAATCCGGTGGGGTGGCGATGTAGATCGCATCGATGTCTGAATCCTGCAGCAATGCTGCCGCTGAGGCGTACACGCGGGGCACCTGATGACGCCTGGCATAGTCCTGCGCTTTTTCGAAGGTGCGGCTATACACCGCGAGTAGTTGCGAGGAGTGCGCCAGCCTTAACGCCGGCGCACTTTTTTTCTCGGTGACAGCACCGCATCCGATCATGCCCCAGCGCAGCGGGCGTTGTGGCGAAAATCGGCGCGGCGTCGTCATGGCATCAAGGCAGTGACTCGATCCACTCGGTGATGACCTCGGTAGCGGCTTTATCCACCACATTACTGCCAATGCGAGGCATGCGATTGCCATCAAGGCGATTCATGCGATTCAGCAACACACTGCTCGCCGGGGCACCCGGCGCAATAATGCGAGCGTTGGCAATACCCAGCGCATCAGCAGGCACCACATTGATCACATTCATCGCACTGAGCGCCACGTTGCTGCTCAAGTCGATGTCCGCACCGCTGCTACCGCCGTTGGTGTGGCAGAACGCGCAGTTGGCATCGAGATAGGAGCGGGCACGGGCTTCCAGCGTTGCATTGGTGTCATTCAGCGCAGCGTGCGATGCATAGGCGTCGTAGCGGCCGACATTGCTGGTGAACAGGTTCACATGGTTCCAGGCCCGCAGCTGGTTATCGGTGACGCCGTCATAATTGAATGCATGATTGAGCTGACGGGTCCGCAAGCCCAGCACGCGGCCTGCTACTGTCGTGTGACACTGCAGACAATCGCCGCTGCCCGGATAAAAATAACTTTGCGTGCGCGTGCCACCGGGCGCACTGGCATCGTTCACCACTAGAGTTTCCGTCGCGGCATCCGGTTGAATGGTGGCGTCGGTCTGCCCGCTGTTCCAGCGATAAGTCACGCCTACCCAGCTACCGGTTTGACGCACCAGCACGCGGGTTTCCAAACGGCGTGAAGAGGTGGGATCACCCGCCGTCATTTCCATTTCGAAATGCTTCACCAACACGGTACCCACCGGGAATTGCCAATTGCCCGATGCGCTGAATTCGATGCGGGTACCGTTGGGCAACGCCAGCCAACGGGTTTTGCCGGAATGATCCGACCACAGCGGCGCCTGCACTGTGTATTCAAGCAATCCCGCTGCCGGTGTCAGGCTGGCGGTGTCGCTGAACAGACCAGTGTCCGACAGTTGCGACGGAAAACCCGCCAGCGGATCATCGCTGCCTTCCGAACGCACTGCGTAAATGGTGCCGCCGTAGCCCATCACATAGAGCTCGCCGGCTTCATCCTCGCCGAAGGCGCTGACGTTCTGCTCGGAAGTGGTCAACAAGGTATTGTTCACCACATTCAGGTTGTCATCCACGGTCAACACCCAAACGCGGGAAGAGGCGAAATCCGCGTAAACATACTTGCCTTGTAACGCCAAAACCTGCGAACCGCGATAGACGTAACCACCGGTGATGGATACGCCATCGTTGTGATCGTATTCGTACACCGGGAATTTGAACTGATTGCGGGCCGGTGCACCGTCGCGGAACTGGCGGCTGCCTTCATACCAGCTCCAGCCGTAGTTGCCGCCTTTTTCGATCACATCCACTTCTTCGATTTCATACTGGCCCACATCCGCCAGCCAGAGACGGCCATTTTCACGATCGAACGAGAAACGGTACGGGTTGCGCAAACCCAAGGCCCAGATTTCCGGGCGGTAGCTGCTATTGCCCACGAACGGGTTGTCGGACGGCACTGTGTAGGTGGCCACGCCACGCACGTTGATGCGCAGCAATTTGCCCAGCAGCGATTGCGTGTTCTGTCCATTTTCCAGCGGGTCGCCGGCGGAACCACCGTCGCCTAATCCCCAGTACAGCATGCCGTCCGGGCCAAAGGTAATGGTGCCGCCATTATGGTTCTCAAACGGCTGCTCCACTTCCAGCAACACAGTTTCCGAATTGGGATCCGCCTGATTGGGATTACCGCTGCTGGCGCGGAAGCGGGACAGCACCGAGCGCAATGGGCTGGCAGCGGTGTAATACACGTAGAAGTAGCGGTTGGTTTCGTAATCAGGATCAAAGGTCAGGCCGAGCAGACCCAGCTCGCCACCGTCCTCCACCTTGGCAGTGATATCGAGGAACACACTGGCGCCGCTGACACTGGGTGTGTTGTTGAAGACTTTGATCACACCGGGTTGTTCCACCACGAACAGCCGGTTGGTGTTGTCGCCGCTGTGGGTCAGCTAGACCGGTGCATCAAATGCCGGCAAATCGGGAAACGCTGCCACCAAAGCTGGATCGCCTGTGCCTGGCGGGGTGATCGGAATATTGAGCGTGCCCAGGGTGGGGCGGGTGGTCAGGCCGTAGGCCTCGGGTACACCATCGCCGTCCATGTCGGCATCCGATGACTTGCTACAACCCTGTAGCGCCAGAACAGCCAGCAGCCAAAATATCGCCAGCACAGGAACAGAAAATGATCGGTAAACCGATGGCAACGAACGAACAATCATGGTGCATCCCCGATGAAACCAAATAGAAAGTTAAGCACCCTTCTGGGAGGGCATTGGCGAAAGATGCGCCGATTCAGGCCACAGCGCAACGGCCAACTGCCGTGTGGTCACGAAAGCACCTAGGCGGCGCAACTCGTCCTCATCCGGCCAGATGCAGTCAGACCGCGATCAAGCGCCCAAGCTGTAACAGAGCCCGTTCGGTGCGCTCATCCCATCGGCAGGCGCAGGACAGGCGCAAAAAATTTCGGTACTTGCCCGTCGCGGAAAAGATCGGACCGGGCGCCACGCTGATCCCGGCTTCCAGGGCGCGGCCCGCCAGTTCGAAGCTGTCCACCCGTTCTGGCAATTCCACCCACAGCACAAAACCGCCTTCCGGCTGGGTGATGCGAGTGCCGGGCGGGAAATGCTGCCCGATTGCGGCCGTCATGCGCTGCACCGCGCGGGCGAATTCCCCCTGCATCACCCGCAGGTGGCGATCGTAGCGACCACTCTCCAGCAGATCCGCCACCGCCAACTGCGGCGCGGTTGGCGCCGCCAGGTTGGTAACGTACTTGCGATACAACACCTGCTCGCGGAACCGGCCCGGCGCAATCCAGCCCACCCGCAGCCCCGGCGACAGCGTCTTCGACACCGACGAGCAATACAGCACGTTGCCATCCTGGTCGTAGCCTTTGGCGGTCCCCGGCCGCTGGTGGTTATGCGCCAGGTCGCCGTAGATGTCGTCTTCGATCAGCGGCACACCGTAGCGGGCGGTCAATGCCACCAGGGCCCGCTTCTGGTCCTCCCCCATGCGATGACCCAGGGGATTGCTGAAGTTGGTCACCGCCACGCAGGCTTTCACCGGCCATTGTTCCAGCACCAATTGCAACGCCTCCAGGGACAGGCCGGTGCGAGGATGGGTGGGGATTTCCAGTGCTTTCAGGCCCAGCGCCTCCACCACCTGCAGCAGGCCGTAGAAGGTGGGGGATTCCAGCGCCACGACATCGCCCGGCTTAGTGACGGTCTGCAGCGCGAGTGTGAGCGCTTCCTGACAACCATTGGTGATAATGATGTCGTCTGGCTGAACGCGGGCGCCGGCGGCGGCCATGCGACGGGCCAGCTGGTGGCGCAATGCGAGTAATCCGGGGGGAAATTCGTAGTTGCTGCTGCTCACCCGGTGGTGGTGGGCGGCGCTGGCCAAAGCCCGCTCGATGGCGCGGGTGGGCAGGAAGGTGGGATCGGGCACCGCAGCCCCCAGTTGCACCACGGCAGGATCGTTGGCCACCTGGGCCAGCCGCAACACCAGTTCCTGCCCGGTCACCGGCATTGGGCGAGGGGCGGGGTTGGACTGCTCCGGCTCGGCAATCGCCAGCGCGCTACGGGTACGCACGTAGAATCCGGAGCGGGGTCGCGCCTCGATCCGGCCGCCAGTTTCCAGTTCGCGGTAAGCCGCCACTGCGGTGGCGACACTCAGGCCACGTTGGCGGGCCAGCTCCCGCACCCCCGGCAGCCGGTCACCGGACCGCAGCAGGCCCTGGTCGATACGTTGGGCCAGATCCGCGGCCAGTTGCACGTATAAAGGGTCCATGTCACACCTCTTCGTCCAAACACACCTGCACAGTTGCCGATGATGGGGACCGGTACAGAATGAAGGAATCGCCCATCTGTACCGGTTCAATTTATTCAATGTGAATCTGTACTGTATCCCGCCTCGGCTCTACAGTAAAAGCCCTTCCATCAACGGATTTGAGGTATCGCCATGGACTTGCGCAGCTTTGTCGTCAGCGCCTTCACCGACCGCCCCTTCAGCGGCAATCCGGCGGCCGTGTGCCTGCTGGACCAACCCCGTCCCGACACCTGGCTGCAGGCCGTGGCGGCGGATTTCAATCTGTCGGAAACCGCCTTTCTGTTGCC
>DATLII010000017.1:0-14711 GCA_035539495.1 Dongiaceae bacterium | reverse complement strand
GTTTCCGCTTGCCAGTGACCACTCTTGCCGCCGATTTTCTCCAGCAGGCGAACACCTTCGATGCTCATGCCTTTGTCCACGGCCTTGCACATGTCGTACACCGTGAGCGCAGCGACACTGACGGCGGTGAGGGCTTCCATTTCAACGCCGGTCTGGCCGGCCAGTTTGCAGGTGGCGCGAATCAGGATTTGATGGCTGGTGAAATCGGGCTCCAGTTCCACCTTCACTGATGTGAGCATGAGGGGGTGGCAGAGGGGAATCAGATCAGAGGTTTTCTTGGCGGCCTGAATGCCGGCAATGCGGGCCACGGCCAGCACGTCACCCTTCTGATGACGACCCTCAGCAATCATGGCCAAGGTTGCGGGTTGCATCGTCACCCGGGCCTCGGCAGTCGCTTCACGCTGGGTTACCGCTTTTTCGGTTACATCCACCATGCGGGCTCGGCCCTGTGCATCGAGGTGGGTAAGTTCTGTCATGTTGCTTTCCAATGGCGTGTTCGGTGGGATGGTTGGCGTTGTCGGCCAAGTGGGTAGACCTTTTCCAGCCGCTCAGTGTCCATTATTATCCGACCAGCCGGTATCGGCACACAATATGTAAAGCTGGATGGGAGTGGTAAAAACATGGATCAGGTAGGCATGAGCAACGAATTGCGCTTCTTCGGTTACGAGATCGACGCCACGCTGCAGCAGCGGCTGGTGACGCACCTGGATCAGATTCTGGCAGGCGGCCCGGCTGACAAGCTGGCCAAACTGGCGGCTCAGGATCTGGTGGAGCTGGTGGATATCGCGCTGAATGCCTATTACGAGCATCCGGCTGACATGATTTCGCTGTCGCCTCTGATACGCAAAGCTGCTGATACAGGTATGGCCGCCGTGTCCAAGGCAGTGGACATGGTGATTCACCGGGTCATAGCGAAGCGCTCCCTGGAGGAGCTGCAACGGATGGCCGGCGATATGGGTTCAATGCTGTGCTCATCGCAGGACGAACCGCCGCGCCACTATATCTGCTTCCCCCTGCCCGCCGATCTGTACGAGCGGTCCCAGGCACTGATCGCCCGCGTGCATACTGATACCGAGGTGGATGGCTATCGCGAGGACATCATTACATCGCTGGAAGACCTGATCGAAGAAGGTATTCAGGTGTATTACGTGGCGCCGATCTCCCAGGTGGAAGTGGGTCGCATCACCAAGGCCGCGGCGGATATGGGGATTTCCACTGTGAAGAAAGGGACCAGCATGGTGCTGCAGAAAGTGTTCAAGACCATGCCGCACGCCACCCTGCTACCGCTGGCAGCCTATTTCCAGACTTTGCTGCACCAGGGTCTGCGCACGCATGCCGAACTGGGTGGGACCACCTGAGCCAGGCCCGGTTTTGTTGGGAATCCGATCATTTTTAGGTAGAATTGCGCCTCTTTCACAGCGCGCAACTCAGAATCGAGAATCATGATCTGGACTCCTCACGCCACCGTCGCCACGATCGTGGAGCAAGACGGTAAATTTCTGTTCGTAGACGAAGTTGCCGATGGCCAGCGGGTGCTGAATCAGCCCGCCGGCCATGTGGACGAGCAGGAGCCCATCCTGAAAGCCGCCCTGCGGGAAACCCTGGAAGAAACCGGCTGGGAAGTGGAGATCACACATCTGGTGGGCATCTATACCTACACCAATCCACAACAGATCACCTACTACCGCTTCTGCTATGCCGCCCGCCCGGTGCGGCAGGTACCTGGCGCGACCCTGGACAAGGACATCATCGGCCCCGTGTGGCTGACTCCGGAGGAATTGGAAATCCGCAAGCCACAGTGGCGCAGCCCGCTGGTAAAAAAGTGCGTGCAGGACTATCTGGCAGGTAAATCCTACCCGCTGGATCTGGTGTACGAACACGCTGAACACGCGGATACCTGAGCTGACCATGTCCGCGTTAGCTCAGTCTGCCAAAGTGATCGTGGGCATGTCCGGGGGCGTGGATTCCTCCGTTTCCGCCTATCTGCTGCTGGAGCAGGGATACTCGGTGGAAGGTCTGTTCATGAAGAACTGGGACGAGGACGACGGCACCGAATACTGCACCGCCAAAACGGATCTGGCTGATGCCCAGCAGGTGGCGGATCGCCTTGGCATTCGTCTGCACACCGCCAATTTTGCCGCGGAATATTGGGATCGGGTGTTCGAGCATTTCCTGGCGGAATACGGCGCCGGGCGCACACCGAATCCAGACATCCTGTGTAACAAGGAAATCAAGTTCAAAGCCTTTCTGGATTACGCGACCACGCTGGGTGCGGATTTCATCGCCACCGGCCACTATGCGCGCCGGGGCGCTGCGTTGTCGCTGGAAAATGGCGTCACCGCTCCGCTGATCAAGGGTCGTGATGCCAATAAAGATCAAAGTTATTTTCTGCATGCGGTGAGTGGCCGACAGATCGCCCGCACTCTGTTTCCGCTGGGCGATATCGAAAAGCCGGAAGTGCGACGCATCGCCGGACAGCAAGGCTTCGATAATCACGACAAGAAAGACAGCACAGGCATCTGCTTCATTGGCGAGCGGCGCTTCAAGGATTTTCTGCAACAGTATCTGCCGGCGCGACCAGGCAAGATCGTCACCGATCAGGGTGAAACCATCGGCGAGCATCAGGGCCTAATGTATTACACCATGGGCCAACGCCAGGGCATTGGTATCGGTGGCGTGTCGCACAAAGGCGAAGCGCCCTGGTACGTGCTGGGCAAGGATCTGGAAACCAATGAACTGATCGTAGGTCAGGGCACCGACCACCCTTGGCTATTCACGTCGCACCTGAGTACATCCGATGTGAATTGGGTGACGGCGCCACCGGCTCTGCCGACGCGATGCCGGGCCAAGACGCGCTACCGCCAGCCAGACCAGGATTGCACGGTGTTTGCGCGTGAGAATGGTAGTTATGAAGTTATTTTCGACCAGCCGCAACGAGCGGTGACACCGGGTCAATCCGTCGTATTTTATGCCGATGAGGTCTGCCTGGGTGGCGGCGTCATCGAGCATGCCTGGAATCCTTGAGGGAGCATTATTTTGGGAGCATTGTTTTGATCGATCGCGAACAACAAAAAGCGCTCGCGCTGGCCGGTCTGTTCCAGTCCGCTGCCCTGGTGCAGCAACTGGCTCGCACCGGTGAAATCAGCAACGACGCTTACACCGCGTTGATCAATAGCATTTTCGTGCTGGACCCGCAAAACGTGGAGGAAATCTACGGCGGTGTACGCGGCGTGAAGCTGGGAGTGGACACCCTGCTGATGATCATGAAGGAAAAGGAAACCGCCCGTTACGCCGATGCCATTCGCTACAGCATCGGCATGTTGCAGGTGGAAAAGTTGCTGGGGCGAAACGCCGATATCAACAGTATCCTGCGTTCACGACTGGAGCAGCTCAGCAACCAGCGCAAGCATTTCGAGTCCGCGACCCATTCCAGCATCGTCGCCCGCCTCAACGATATTTATCTGGATACCCTGGCTAAATTCAAATTCCGTATTCAAGTGAATGGCGATCCTCGTCATCTGCAGCGGGAAGAAAATGCCGCCAAAATCCGCGCCATTCTACTGGCGGGCGTGCGCTCTGCCCTGCTGTGGCGCCAACTGGGAGGTAGCCGGTTGCAGTTCGCCTTTGGCAAACGCCGCTTGGTGGCGGCCTTGGAGAACCTGCAGCAGGCAGCCGCGCTGTCCTGAGCCGCCACGTGCGGCGAACACTCCCAATCATGTAACCGATTTCAATTTCTGAATTTTCCACAGGAGCCTGTCATGGAACTCAACGCACTTACCGCCATTTCCCCGGTGGATGGCCGCTACGGCAGCAAAACCCAAGCCCTGCGTGGCATCTTCAGCGAATTCGGCCTGATCCGTTTTCGTGTGCAGGTGGAAGTGCGCTGGCTGCAACAGCTGGCCCGTCATGACGGTATTTCCGAAGTGCCCGCTTTCTCCCACCAGACCCAGCAGTTGCTGAACAGCATCGTGGATGATTTTTCCGTGGCGGATGCGCAGCGCATCAAGGATATCGAGCGCACCACTAACCACGACGTGAAAGCGGTGGAATATTTTCTGAAAGAAAAAACCGCAGGTAACGTCGAGCTGGACGCGGTAAGCGAGTTCATCCATTTCGCGTGCACGTCGGAAGACATCAACAATCTGTCCCACGGTTTGATGCTGAAAGCCGGACGCGACGAAGTGCTGGTACCCATGCTGCAGAAGCTGGTGGATGCTGTTGCCGGTCTGGCCCATCGCCACGCCGATATGCCGATGCTGTCGCGCACGCACGGACAGACCGCGTCGCCCACCACCATGGGCAAGGAAATGGCCAACGTGGCAGCGCGGCTGCGGCGTCAGCTGGAACAAATCAAAAATGTATCGCTGCTGGGCAAGATCAATGGCGCGGTGGGTAACTATAACGCGCATCTGAGCGCGTATCCGGAAATCGATTGGGAAACATTTGCCCGTCAATTCGTGGAAAGCCTGGGCCTGGAATGGAATCCTTACACCACCCAGATCGAGCCGCACGATTACATTGCCGAACTGTACGACGCCATTGCCCGCTTCAATACCATCCTGATCGATTTCGATCGTGATGTGTGGGGCTACATTTCGCTGGGTTATTTCAAGCAGAAAACCGTGGCCGGTGAGATCGGATCGTCCACCATGCCGCACAAGGTGAATCCCATCGACTTCGAGAATTCTGAAGGCAACCTGGGCATCGCCAACGCGATTCTGCATCACCTGGCCAGCAAGCTGCCGATCTCGCGCTGGCAGCGGGATCTGACCGATTCCACCGTGCTGCGCAATCTGGGTGTGGGCCTGGCGCACGGCCTGATTGCCTATGAAGCATCGCTGAAAGGCATCGGCAAGCTGGAGATCAACGAGGCGCGGTTGGCAGAAGATCTGGACCATGCGTGGGAAGTGCTGGCCGAACCCATCCAAACCGTGATGCGCCGTTACCGCATCGAAAAACCCTATGAGAAGTTGAAGGAGCTGACGCGTGGCAAGGCCATCACCCGCGATGCGCTGCAGACCTTCATCGACACGCTGGAAATTCCCGAGCAGGAAAAAGTGCGGTTGCGGGCAACGTCGCCGGCATCCTACATCGGCAACGCTGCAGAGCAGGCGAAGAAAATCTGAAGCAGCCTCTGAAGCAACACCGGCCCGGTCGACACCACTGACCGGGCCCGCCGATCCCCGCAGACCATCGATCCGGAACCACCATGAGCGCCAAAACATTCGAAATCCTGGGCGGCCGCGCGCCGGACATTTTCCTGCGGGATTACTGGCAGAAAAAACCGCTGCTGATCCGTAACGCTTTTCCCAACATCGAAGGCTTGTTGGATCCGGATGAACTGGCAGGGCTGGCGCTGGAAGAATCCATCGAATCCCGCATCATCATCGAGCGCAGCCCCATCGACTGGGAATTGCGCCACGGCCCGTTCACGGAAAAAACCTTCAAGAATCTGCCGCAGACCCATTGGACTCTGCTGGTACAGGCACTGGATCATTACGTGCCCCAGATCGCCGATTTGCTGGAGCATTTTGATTTCATCCCCAACTGGCGCATCGACGACATCATGGCCAGTTTCGCGCCGTTTGGTGGCAGCGTCGGCCCACACTACGACTATTACGATGTATTCCTGATCCAGGCTCATGGTCAGCGCCGCTGGCAGTTGGGGCAAACCTGCGATGACAACACGGCCCTGCTGCCCAATCTGCCGATCCGCATCCTGAAGGATTTCCAGCCGGACCAGGAATGGGTGCTGAATCCGGGCGACATGCTGTACCTGCCACCGGGTGTGGCCCATTACGGCGTGGCGCAAAACGATTGCATGACCTTGTCGGTGGGCTTCCGCGCCCCCAGCGAGCAGGACATCCTGATGGAATTCGTCCACACCCTGTATCAGGACACCGTGCAAGACCGTCGCTATGAAGACAAGGATCTGAAACCCCAGGCCAACCCGGGCTGGGTATCGGCCGAAGCCATTGAGCGGGTGGCCGAGATCCTGCGCCGCGCCGTATCCGATCCGCAGAAGATCGGTCGCTGGATGGCCATGTATCTGTCACAAACCAAGTACGAGCAGGCACCGGAGCCGCCAGAAGACGATTACACCGAAGCGGAAGTACAAGACCTGTTGGCGGGCAACCAATCCCTGCGCAAAGAGGAAGCCAGTCGTCTGCTCTATACCGGCGACCTGCATCGGCCAGAGCAATTCTTCATCAATGGGGAGGAAGTGGAGATGCCGCCCCTCACCCAATCCATGATCCTCTACCTGTGCCGGCACCGCAGTTACCGGCCCGCCACCCTGGCCATGTTCTGCCGCACGCCGGAGAACCTGCGCTTCCTCACTGGCCTGCTCAATCAGGGCATCCTGTATTTCGAGGATGAACTGTATGAAGAAGATGACGAGCAGGACGATGAGGAGGAAGAGGATGATTTTGAAGACGGCGATTTCGAGGATAACGACAGCGTCGAAGACCCGTGACGCCGGTCCGGGCCTTTTGCGGAAACGGTGTTAGACTCAGGGTATGTCGATCCAGAATCTTGCCCCCCAACTGGTGGTCGGCGAAAGCACCGGAACCATCCTGCTAGAAAGCGCCGACGACTTCCGCTGCGCAATCAATCGCATGGCGGAGCAAGCCGTGCGCAGCGTTCGGATCTTCACCCAGGAATTGGACCACGACCTCTACGATCATCCTGATTTCCTCGAAATCGCCTCATCAGTGTGCCGGCAACGCCGTAATTGCACCCTCCAGATTCTGCTGAAGAACGCCGACAAAGCATCCCGACTGGGCCACCGCCTGGTGGAATTGCAGAAACGTCTACCCTCTTCCATCGAGATCCGCAGCCTGCCGGAGGAATATGAGGAAACCAACGATGAATTCTTCCTGGTGGACGATATCGCGTTGGTGAAGCGCTTTGCCATTGGCTACATGCGCGGCCATTGCGAATTCCGTTCGATTCCCGATGCAGTTAAAAAAGCGCGCTGGTTCGGCGAGGTCTGGGAGCGGAGTGAACCCTGCCAGGAATTGCGGAGGTTAAGCCTGTGAACCATCTACTACTGCGACTGTTGCTGGTACTGACGCTGTGCGCCCTGAGCCTGCCTCTGCGGGCAGAAGAACCGGTAATGGAAATCTATGAAACCTACATGCCGGCAGACAAGCTGATCCCCATCCTGCAACCCTTGCTGGGCGTTGAGGACAAGATCACCGCGTATCACAACAAACTGATGGTGCGCGCGCCGCAGGATCGTCAGGACAAATTGCTGGAGCTGCTGCAGGAAATCGATCGCCCGATGCGGAATCTGCTGATCTCGGTGCGCTATTCCAATCAGGTGAACCGCGATCTGGACCAGACCAATACCGACATTCATTACGGCAGTGCCAGCAAGGGCGTGCGGATCCAGGGATCGGAGGACGTGAGCGATGACAATAATATGGTGGTCTACAAAGGCTCCAGCCGCGACGACAAAATCCAGGCCCGCGTAGTGACCAAGGAAACCTACAGCACCCGCAAGGACGATGTGACACAACAGATCCGCGTACTGGAAGGTCAGCAGGGCTTTTTGCAGGTAGGCGAAGAGCGGCCAGAAACCCGTTATGTTTTCCTCAGCCCCTACGGCGCCGGCAGCTCCACCGAATACCGCCAGGTGGGGCATGGTGTTTACGTGATTCCGCAAATCGTGCGCGATAAAATCCGCCTGGAACTGTATACCACCAACCAACGTCGCCAGCCCGGCAATCAACAGCGCATCGAAACCACCGAGGCCCAATCTGTGCTGTTGGTGGAGCCGGATGTATGGACTCCGTTTGCCGGCGCCAGCGCCACTGTCAGCAGTAACAGCAACAGTATCGGCGCCAGTACCCGCAGCCTGAAACAAGGCAATCCCGGCTTGGAATTGAAGGTCACCATCCTGGAGTGACGCTTAAGAAGCCTTGCGTCACTCGCATTAGAAAGGAAGCAAAAGATGATTCAGCGGGAACAGGGACGACCTGGCAGTCATATTTGGAAATAATTTGACAGCCAAAAACCAAGATTGCATCATCCCTCCCCCTTGACGAGCGCGCCAGGCACAGGCTACGCGCGTTACCCGGCAGGCACTTACGTATGAGGAAATGACATGACAGAGCGCATCAAAAAAGGCGGTCTTGAAATCGCCACTGTTCTTTACAACCTGGTTGCCAAAGAAATCGCCCCCGGCACTGGTGTAGAACCCGATGCCTTTTGGAGCAAGTTCGAACAGATCCTCGCTGACCTGGCTCCCAAAAATAAAGCTCTGCTGAAAAAGCGTGACGACATTCAAGCCAAAGTTGATGCCTGGCATCAAACCCGTGCCGGCAAATCTGTCGACATGGCAGAATACAAATCCTTCCTGACCGAAATCGGCTACCTGCTACCGGAAGGTCCTGACTTCAAAATCACCACCGAAAACGTCGACGACGAAATCGCCCACCTGGCCGGCCCGCAGCTGGTAGTGCCGGTGAAAAACGCCCGCTATGCCTTGAACGCCGCCAATTCGCGTTGGGGTTCGTTGTATGACGCGCTGTACGGCACCGATGTCATTTCTGAAGCCGATGGCTGCGAAAAAGGCTCGGGCTACAACGCCAAGCGCGGCGCCAAAGTTATTGCCTTCGGCCGCGATTTCCTCGACAGCATCGCGCCTCTGAACGAAGGCTCCCACCACGATGCGACCAAGTACTTCGTGAAAGGCGGCAAGCTGGCCATCACACTGAAAAATGGCAGCGAAGCGCATCTGAAACATCCAGGTGAATTGGCCGGCTATTTGGGCGAAGCCGCCAACCCCACGGGCATCCTGCTGAAACAGCATGGGCTGCACGCGGAAATCCAGATCGACAATACCCACCCCATCGGTAAAACCGATCCGGCCCACGTAAAAGACATTCTGATGGAATCCGCCCTGACCACTATTCAGGATTGCGAAGATTCCGTTGCCGCGGTGGATGCGGACGATAAAGTTGAGGTGTACCGCAACTGGCTGGGTCTGATGACCGGCCAACTGGAAGACACCTTTGATAAAGGTGGCAAGCAGATCACCCGTCGCATGAACGGCGACCGCGTTTACAACGCGCCGAATGGCGGCAGCGTCACCCTGCACGGCCGTTCGCTGCTGCTGGTGCGTAACGTGGGTCACCTGATGACCAACGACGCTGTCCTCTATAAAGGCGAGGAAGTGCCGGAAGGTATTCTGGACTGCATGGTGACCGCGCTGATCACCATCCACGATCTGAAAGGCCTGGGCAAACTGCGCAACAGCCGCACCGGTTCCATGTACATCGTGAAGCCCAAAATGCACGGTCCTGAAGAAGTGGCGTTTGCCGTTGAAACGTTTGGCCGGGTGGAAGATGCGCTGGGCCTGAAACGCAATGCTCTGAAAATCGGCATCATGGACGAAGAGCGCCGTACCACTGTCAACCTGAAGGAATGTATCCGCGCCGCCAAAGAACGCGTGATCTTCATCAACACCGGCTTCCTGGATCGCACTGGCGACGAGATGCATACCTCGATGGAAGCAGGCCCGGTTGTGCGCAAAGAAATCATGAAAGCGCAGCCCTGGATCAAAGCATACGAAAACTGGAACGTGGATGTGGGCCTGTTGAGCGGACTGCGTGGCAAGGCGCAGATTGGCAAAGGCATGTGGCCGAAGCCCGATCTGATGAAGGAAATGGTGGATACCAAAATCGCCCATCCGCAAGCCGGCGCCAACACTGCGTGGGTGCCCTCGCCCACCGCGGCCACGCTGCACGTACTGCATTATCACAAGGTGAACGTGAAGCTGGTGCAGGACAACCTGTCCAGCCGCGCGCGTGCCTCGCTGGATGACATTCTGACGATTCCGTTGCTGGGCAACACCCAGCTGTCCGCCACCGAAATTCAGCAGGAACTGGACAACAATGCCCAGGGCATTCTGGGTTATGTGGTGCGCTGGATCGACCAGGGCGTGGGCTGCTCCAAGGTTCCCGATATCAACGACGTGGGCCTGATGGAAGACCGCGCTACTCTGCGGATTTCCAGCCAGCACATCGCTAACTGGCTGCGTCACGGCGTCTGCACCAAAGAACAGGTGTTGGAAACCATGAAGCGCATGGCGGCCGTGGTGGATCGTCAGAATGCCGGCGACAAACTGTATCGCAACATGGCGCCCAACTTTGACGACAGCGTGGCATTCCAGGCTGCTTGCGAGCTGGTGTTCGAAGGCTGCGCCCAGCCCAACGGCTACACCGAGCCCGTTCTGCACCGTCGTCGTCGTGAAGCCAAGGCCAAATACGGCCGTTGATTGCGCGACTGCTTGCGGCAAAAGACAACAAAACCCGGCCCCTGCGCCGGGTTTTTGTTTTTCCAGCCATACCTATACCGACACTAACCAGCTGATAATCGGCACACCCGTCCATCTAAACCGCCAATTCTGCCACCCTAAAAAGACCCTTCTACCCCTTGCCAAATTAATTTTGTACAAATTTTGCTTGAACTAAGCCTGTTTACCGGATATTCATAGGGCGTGGCTGGCTGTTTTGTGAAGTGGAGCAAGGATTGATCCGTCGCGATGCAGCAGGTGCAAGGGGACCCTGAAAGCTTGAAAGCCTGAAGGGGAGCACCTGACAAAAGCAGCCAAACAATTCCAATAACAAAAAACGAATAACAACAGGGCCGCACCCGGACTATGTCATCCGTCGTTCCCTTTGCCAGTAGTGCCAGTTCCACCGCTCGCCTGACGCTATCGGCACCGGACGGAACCACTGCACCCACATTGCACCGCCCGCTGCTTGTGCAACGGCTGGAAATGGCCGCCACTCAGCGCATTTGTGCACTGATCGCTCCCACCGGCTCCGGCAAAACCATTCTGCTAAACCAATACGTGCAAACCCATCAGCCCGACGCCGCCTTGATATGGCTGCGGCTGAACGACAGCGCGAATGAGCCAGTTCATCTATTCCGCCAATTGAGTGCTGCCGTACGCCAGGTGATCCCCAGCTTCGATGGCTTCGTGTCGCTGCAACAAGGTGGCAGCCAGGAACAATCGCTGCTGGCATTGAGTGCTTTCGTCAGTGGTCTGCAAAGGCTGACTCAGCCGGCGCATATCATCATCGACAATTTTGAGTTGTTGGATGAAGCACACTGGAAACCGCTACTACAACCTTTATTGGAACTAGCGCCGCCGCATGTGCGCTGGATTCTGTCGGGACGTCATGCCAACAGCATCGAAATCGATCGCTGGCGTCTGCGGGGAGAACTGGGTTTGATCGGTCAGACCGAGTTGTTTTTCACGCGGGACGAAACCCGTCTGCTGCTGGGCGAGACGACATCCAACCAGGACGATACGTTGCAGCGTGTTTTTGAATACACGCGCGGCTGGCCTGCAGGCGTCAAACTGGCGCAGGTTTATCTGAAACGCAGTGGCCTCACACTGAACCCAGGCCCTGACCTGTTCGGCAAACACGTGTTCGTCGATTTGTGTAATGGCGTGCTGAAGACATTGCCGCAACCGACGCAGGAATTCCTGGTACAAACCTCCATCCTTGATGGCTTCACCATTCCGCTGTGTGACCACACGCTGCACAGCACCCACAGCGCCGATCATGTGCGGCTTTTGTTGTCGCTCGGCCTGTTTATCGAAGCGGATCCAACGCAAACTGGTTACCGCTATCACGCATTGTTCCGTCACCATCTGCTGCAAATGTTCCGTCAATTGTCGACCGAGCAACAGGATCGGGTGATTGCCCGCGCCTGTGCCTGGCTGGCGGATATCGGGCAGCGTGAAGCTGCTTGTCGCCTCGCCCGGGAACACAGCCAGCAAGGCTTTTTCCTGGAATTGCTGCAACGCAGTTTCCACGCCTGGTTTAAGGCAGGGCGCGGCGAGCCGGTCTTTTTCTGGGCCCGCGAATTGGGTGAGCAGGCATTGATGGCGCAACCGGAAACCCGCTTCGCCTGGTGCTGGGCACAGACCATGTTCGGCCGCTGGAACGATGCGGAACGATTGCTGGCGCGCGCGCCGCTTTCCACCAATAGCAGCGCATCCCAACAACCGGATCCGGCCAGTCTGGTGCTGCGCTCAATCATCCGCTTGTTCCGCTGCGAATTGGACGAGCCGCAAGTGGAGCAGTTGCAACGTCTGCACAAGCTGGCGGAAATTCCCCGCGATCTACGCGCTTCCATCGACAACATCATGGCGCAGTACGCGATTCATCAATGCCAATATCAGGATGCGCGGCAACGGGCTGCTCAGGCAGCGCTGGTATTGGAACAAAGCGACAACCAGTTCGGCCTGACTCTGGCGCAATACCTGGTTGCCAATTCCAGCTATCAGAATAATGACATTCGTAATGCCATTGCCGCTTGCGATAACTATCTGACGGTTTCTCCGCTTGAACCTAACACTCCGTCGCGCGCCTTGCTGGCAGGTTTTCGCGCGTATCTGTTGTATCAGGGTGAACAACCGCTGCAGGCAGAGAGCTTGATCAACGAAGTGCTGGCTTGCTGCCAGCCGGGCTACAGTATCGATTTGCAGATTTATCTGTACGTGCCACTGATCCGGTTGCGGGCGCGGCGCGGGCAATTCATAGCAGCCCACGAGTTGCTGCAACAACTGGAAGCCGCCGCTAATAGCACCGCGTCACCACTGCTGCTGGCGCACACCCGTTTTGAAGCGCTGCGCCTGGCCTACGCAAAAGGTAATGGCAACGAACTGCAGCGACTGGCCACTCAATACGCCGTGGAAGAAACGGCGCGGCAAGCGCTGGATCCCAATTTGCCTTTGCAGTGGGAAACCCGCGAATACCGCATAATGGCGGGTATTGTTCTGTTCATGCACCTGGAGCAGTTCGATCGCGCCCGCGCACTGGCGCAGCAATTACTGCATTTAAACGTGGATCACGGTTATCCGATCCGCTTCCTGCCTATCAATTTCTGCATTGCCTATCTGGACCTGTGTCTGGGACAAATCAGTCAGGCCTATCGCCGTCTGAATGACACGCTCACTCAGGCGGAAGCGACTGGCATGTTACTGGGATTGATCGACGATCTGCCGGGCATGGACGATATGATTCGGTTGGCATTGTCGCATCACCGGATTCAGAACCAGGAGCATGTACGCCGTTTCCGCGCGATGGGTATTCTGGAGCTGCAAGCGCCGGTACAAACGCAATTGGAAGCGGCGGAGCAGGACATCGCCCGTTTGCTGCTGCAAGGTTTCGGTACGCACGATATTGCGGATCGGCTGCATCAGTCGCTGACCACCGTGCAATGGCACCTTCAGCGGATGCAGTACAAGCTGGACGTGCGACAAGTGGGGGAACTGGTGCCACGGCTGCGCCAGCTTGAACTGGCTCCTTAAACCGGATGTCAGTTCTGATCAGAGCTGATTCTTCAAACGACAACCAAACGGCTACAAAACTACAACCGATCCGCATCCAGTGGCTTGTTCGCTGACGACGACGAGTGTTCCACCATCGGCTCCAACTCCAGCAACCGTTCAGCCGCGTACATGATCAAGCGTCGCAGCCATTGATGCGCCGCGTTGGGATGCAACAGCGGGCTCCAGGCCATTTTCAATTCAAACGGTGGAATGTGAAATGGCGGCTCTTTGATGACCAGGCAGGGATTTTCCGCCTGCATGCGGGCAACGCGCGTGGGCAGCGTGGCCACCAGATCATTGTTTTGCGCCAGCAAACCCGGCATCTGATAGTGACGGGTGAAAATCGTAATTTTCCGCCGTTGCCCAATTCGCGCCAGCGCTGAATCTATCCAACCCAAGCCTCCGGATTTTTCCGGGTTGATGCCAAATCCCACCCCCATGCCGGTCTTGCTCACCCAGATATGCTGGGATTGCAGGTAGGTTTTCAGATTGAAATTTTCGACGATAGGATTGTCGCGGTTAATCAGGCAGGAAAAGCTGTCTTTCCACACGGTGGTCTGGTGAAACGACTGCGGAATTTCATCGAAGCGGTTGATCGCCATGTCCACCCGCCCCTGCTCCATGTCCTGATAGCTGACGTCGCTGGGGGTGAGCATGTCCAGAATGATATGGGGCGCTTCGCTGCGAATATGCTTGATGAGCGCGGGGATCAGCGTTGCTTCGGCGTAGTCGCTCACCATGATACGGAACACGCGGCGGCTGGTGAGCGGTTTGAATTCCTGCCGCGGCTCCAACAGGTACTGGGTTTCCGCCAGAATCTGCCGCACCTTGGGCTGCAGATCCAGGGCGCGCTCGGTGGGCTTCATGCCGTCGCTGGAGCGGATCAGCAGCGGATCATTGAACAACTCCCGCAGACGACGCAGGCCATTGCTCATGGCGGGCTGGGTGATACCCAATTGTTCCGCCGCCCGGGTCACGTTCAGTTCCCGCAGCAAAACGTCGAGGTACACCAGCAGGTTGAGGTCGACCCGTCCGACATTCATGAAATCGATGGCATCCGCTTGAAGTATAAACAGTGAAAATTATGGCAGAGATCGGGGCGTTAGGCACGGGCTGGGCCAGTTGATCTGAACTGGCAGCAGGGATTCTCGTGCACAGGCATCGCCAGTCGGCACTTCGGGGACGTTCTATTTGGAATAAGCCTGCTGGTTGGCTTGGGCTTCTTGATACAACCGCTGCAGCCGTTCCAACTCTGCCTGCAGCAATGGCGGGTCCTGCAGCGGCAACATAGCGTGATAACGGGGATGACGCAGCCAGCGCGTTAAGGTGCGCCATTGTTGCTGCGATAACT
>DATLII010000016.1:0-3073 GCA_035539495.1 Dongiaceae bacterium | reverse complement strand
GGCCTCAGCGATCCGGAATTCAACAGCCTGGCCCAGAAGGTCAATCTGGTGATCAACTCAGCCGCCAGCGTTAATTTCCGCGAACCATTGGATCAGGCCCTGCTCACCAACACCCTCAGCCTGCATACGCTAATCAAGCTGGTGAAAGTGAAGCAGATTCCCATGGTGCATGTCTCCACCTGCTACGTGAATGGTTTCAATACGGGGTTGATTGCGGAAAGCATCTCCGCACCGAAGCTGAACGGCGTCAAACACAACGCCCAAGGTTATTTTGAGGTTGGTCCCGTCATCGAGCGGCTGCAACACCAGATCGCTACTGCGCAAGCTCACAATCAGGACAAAAAAGCCCGTGAGCTGGCGCTGACGGAACTGGGCATCGAGGAATCCAATCGCTTCGGCTGGAACGATACCTACACCTTCACCAAGTGGCTGGGCGAACAGGTGCTGGTGGAGCAGTTGCAAGGTCAGAATCTGACGATCCTGCGGCCTTCCATCGTGGAAAGCACACTGCAGGAACCGGTGCCCGGCTGGATCGAGGGTGTGAAAGTGGCCGACGCCATCATCCTGGCCTATGCCCGCGAAAAAGTGACCTTCTTCCCCGGCAACAAACAAGGCATCATCGACATCATTCCTGCCGACCTGGTTGCCAACAGCATCATTCTGAGTGGCGCGGAAGCGCTGATCGTTCCACCGGCCCATCGCATCTACCAATGCAGCAGCAGTCAGTGCAATCCGATCCAGCTCAAGGACGTGATCCATCACGTGCAAAGCGAGGCCATGTCCAACTTCGCGCAATATAAAAATCTGTTTTACCGCCAGCCCAAGCGCCCGTTCATCATGGTGCCCAACGCGATGTTCAAAGCCTTCATGGGAATCGCCTATCGTTTGCTGGTGATTCGGAGCGCCATCCTGACCCGCATGGGTGTGGGCATGTCCACCGCGCAATTGGCTAACCTGGAAACCGCGCTAAAGCTGGCGGTGATCTTTTCCTTCTACACCCAACCGCGCTACCGGTTCAGCAACACCAAACTGCGCGCGCTATCCGAACGCATGGGTGCAGCGGACCAGGAACGCTTTCCAGTGGACGGCCAACTGATCGAGTGGAGTCAATATCTGCGGAAAATTCATCTGGCGGGGCTGGATCAATTTTCCCTGGCGCCGAAAAAAGCCAAACCCAAGCAGAAACAGGCGCGGAAACAGACCGAGGCGGCGTAACGCAATCGTCGTTGCAAACAAAAAGGCCGGCATTATACGCCGGCCTTTTTTTGTTTAACGCTTTCTGAAGTTATGCGGCTGTTTTGTAATTCGGCTCCGGGATTATTCGCCGACGGCCACCCTTTTTGCCTCGGCCCGCTGTTTCTTGCGGGCTTCGATTTTGTCCAGCTCCTGCATCGTCACTATGCCAGGGCCGTGGAAACCCAACATCACCAAATAGGCCACCGGGTTGTAGCGCAACGGACGCGGCACCAGGCTGGCATAACGGCGCAAACGCCGGCACAGTTTCTGGTAGCGGGCTTCGTCATGCGCGCTCCACGGCAGATTGAAACGCTCGCGATACAGCGGATGCAGGCAGCGAATGGAACACAGCCTGAAGGTGGGATAGACAAAACGCTTGTGAAACGAATCGGCCAGCGGCTGCAAACGTTTGGCGTATTGCAGGCGCGCGGGTAATTCAATGCCTTTCCCCGTCAAATGCTGCACGGTTTCGTTGAAGGTCATGGTGTTGAGGATCAGGTCCTCGTAATACACGTAAAAATCTTTCAGCGTGGGCTCGATGTCCTTGCGCGGGATGCCCAGCAACAGGCACAACTGAATGTACTCTTCGTACACCTGCTCCTCTTCCTTGGGCGACAGCGGTTTACCCATGTCCTGACGGATGCGAATCACACCATCAAGAAAAGTGTCCGGCACAATGCGGAAGGTTTTTGGATTCAGCGCGTAATATTTCGAACCATCCGGCAGTGTGCCTTTGATATTGGCATGCAGCGCGCGCAGGTCCTGGGCTTCCTTGTGGGCGAAATCACCGCCGTCGTACAGAAAACGGATCATGGACCAGTTGGTGCGCCGGCCCCGCGCCTGAGGATCGGATTTGTAAATGCCGTAGCGATTCACCGCTGTTCCCACCGCCGGCAGCGCCGACTGCATGGTAGCAATGGGCAGCATCAACGGCAGATTCGCCAGGTCGGTCAGCGTATCCCACATGATGGAACCGCGGCCTGGTGCCCGCCCCAGTTGTTCCCTTTTGTCCACACTTCTGGAACCTGCGCCCACGACTTTCAAACCCGCCATCCCCACTTCCTCCGCTGCTGGTTCACTTCACCAAAAACTATCGTCGATCAAGGGGCCGGTTGACGCCGGCACCGGATCGTTGTCAGATAGCCCATTCTAATGCGAGATATTCCGTATCACTCTCGCATTTTGACTTCAGACAACGGATCTCACCTCCATGGAAAAAGACAAACAAAAACAGCGACGTAAGCCAAAACAGGCCCGCGCAGTGGAGAAATACAATGCAATTCTGGACGCCAGTGCTCGGGTTTTACAGACCGTGGGCTATCGCAACGCCACCATGAGCGAGATCCATCTGGAGAGCGGCCATCCCTATGCCACCATCTACCAATATTTCGGCAGCAAGGAAGACGTGTACCTGGCCTGGCTGGAGCGGTTCATGGAGATTTCGATTTTTGAACTGGCCCGCTTGATCCGCAACACGCCGAAGCATGACCTCGATCAGTACATCGAAGTAGCGGTGCGCTATTCGTTGCAGCAGATTCTCAGCAATCGCAATACGCTGGGTAAATTGATCAACGGCATGTCGCTGATTTCCAGCCGTCTGGTGGAATTAATGGAAGACAGAAGTACGCAGTGGATCGAGCAGGCGCTGGGCCCCACGATCCGACGCTCCGATAATCCACGGCTGCTGGATAATATGGCGACGGCAGCACGGGCCGGGAATGGTTACTGGTTGATGCTGGTGCTGAATAATAAACGCGAGATTGATATCGAGCAGGAAACGAAAAATTTCTCGGCGCTGATCAAGGCGCTTTTGTTTATTCGATGAGAGTTGTTCTTC
>DATLII010000015.1:0-10771 GCA_035539495.1 Dongiaceae bacterium | reverse complement strand
ACTGCTTTTTTCCTTGTTTACCCGGATTATTCTTTATCGCTTTTATGGAATCACAAGCCGGCCCCAGCACGACTGATTCAACAGAACCAATTTGATGCAGCTTTTCAAGAATGACCGTCCGATTTCCCGCTACCCTAACATGGTCGTACCCAACGGGCCTATCCAACCGAACACCCAATGCGCCGGCGCAACATGCACGGGTGCTGCGCGTGGCGCTGCCCAGCGGCTATCTCAACCGCGAGTTGAATGTATTTTCCAGCCAGATGGCCCAGGGCAACCGCTACGACGCATTGGCGCCCCAAGCCAACGTTTTAGCGGTAATCAGCCGATGGCAATGCCGTTGCCGTCGGCCCAGTACCGCACCATGTTGCGCACATAACCTTGCGTGTGTGGCAGTTGCAATCCCATGCGTCGAGCCAGATCCAACGCCGGCCTTGTGTCATAACGCGCGGAATCGATGAAGTTCAACGATTCCGCCGCCATGCCCCAGCGTCGGCCCAAGCCCGCATTCAATACCCACTTCAACAACGCCACTGGAATCCGCATACGCGGCGCCGGCATTCCCAATCCGTCTGCCAGCCAACGCACCAGCTCCGGCAGATACGGCGTGCCATCATCGAGCACCCAATATTCCCGCCCAACTTCGTCTGATTGCGATGGCACCCCCGCGAGAAAGCGGGCCAGATAGTCCACTGGAATCAGCGGCAACCAATCCCGCCGCCGACCTGGAACCGCGGTCAGACGCCCTTTTTGCAGTGCATCCACCAGTTTCAATAAGCCGATGTCCTGCGATATTTCGCCGCTGACACTGTCACCCACCACCGTGGACGGATGCACAAAAGTCCAGGGAATCGTGCGCTGCGCCAGCGCCTGCTGCAGCACTACATAACCTTCCAATTTCGACGCCTCATATGCGCCATGACGGCGATAGGCTGCCTGCCAATTGCCCTTTTCCAACTGGCGCAACGTGTGCTGCAAACCGGGATTACCGGCCATGTAGCCACCCACCCAGACCAGGCGCTGCAGATTCGGATTGGCGTCCGCCAATTCCAGCAACGTCGACAGCGATTCCACGTTAGCCCGTCGCGCCACAACCGGCTCCATTTCCCAGGCAAAGCGCGAGGCCAGGTGATAGATCAGATCCACCTGCTGCAAGCGTTGACGATCCAGCTCTGCTAAACCCCAGCCGGGTTGTTCCAGATCACCACGCACCGCTTCTAATCGAGCGGGATCGCCATCGTGCTCCTTCACCCAACGCGCCAATTCCTCCAACTGCGATTCCGGCCGACGCAACAGCGCCAGCACCGCGTGCCCCTGCGCCGTCAGTTCCCGCACCAGCCAGCGGCCGATAAAGCCCGTGGCGCCTGTTACCAGAATGGATTGAGGTTGAATCTGAAGTTGTTGCATACATTTCTCCATTTTAAATAGACCGGTCTGTATATTTATGACATTTTAAAAAATCCCACAGGAATGGACCCGCGGGACACCTGTATTACTGATCGAGCGTCAGCAAGGTATTCGCAGCCAGCAGTGCCCGTGCGGCGACCAAGGCCTGTTGCAATGGAACCAAGCTGCGCCGAGCGCGCGCCAACACCAACGCCCCTTCCAGCAACGCCAGTAGCACGCCGGACTGCATATCAGCCTGCTCAGGGGAATGACCGTCATCCTGCAGTTTGCGGCTGAACTGATCCTGCCACTGGCGATAAATGCGTTCGCTGCAAATCTGAATACCGGGAAAATCCCCCGCCGCTTCCAGCGTCAGCGTCGCAATTGGGCAACCCTTGCGAAAATCCGACCCCGCCAGCGCATCCATGAAAAAACGCCACAAGGGATCCAGCGCGTCCAGCAGCCGGGGGCTCGCCGCCAGCAGCAATCCCAACATTTCACTCAATTGGCGTCCCGACTGCTCCATCGCGGCAATCGCAATCGTCTCCTTGCCTTCGGGAAAGTGGAAATACAGCGAGCCCTTGGGAGCGCCGCTCTCCTGAATAATTTGATTCAAACCGGTGGCATGAAACCCCTGCGACTGCATCAGAGCGGCAGTAGCGTCGATGATGCGCTGACGGGTGGCTTCCCCTTTCTGGGCCATGAACAGAAATCCTGCAAAGCTGCTTTCAACGGATAATATAGTGACCGGTCTATTTATTCAATGGCTCATTATACTGCCAAAGGCCATGCAAGCATTCCTTGCCGCCCAAAACCTGTTCAGGGATAATTGCTGGACCATCCATTCCAAAACATGAGTTCAACCGTTTGCCATGGCCCGTCCCTGTGAATTTGACGAAGACGAAGTGCTCGAGCGTGCCATGCACACGTTCTGGCAGCACGGCTATGACGGCACCAGCCTGGAAGATCTGTTGGCGGCTACCGGCATCGCCCGGCAAAGCCTCTACAACCGCTTCGGCGACAAACGCGCCCTGTTTATCAAGGCCTTGCGCCGTTACCATGCGAACGGCGGCTGCAAAATGTTGCCCGTTTTCGAGCAGACTCGGCCAGTACAAGCCGCGTTCCGACAGATCTTCGAAAGCGCCAGCAATGAAAACGACGACGCCAAGCGCATGGGCTGTTTCATGATCAATGCCGCGATGGAAATGGCCCGCCACGACGTGGAAATCGCCGACATCGTCACCCGCAATCAGCGTGGTTTCGAAGATCTGTTCGTCACTGCACTGGAAGCCGGCAAAACCCGGGGTGAACTCCCCGCCAGCTTCGACAGCCTCGCCACCGGTCGCTTCCTGGTCGGCGCCTTCTTCGGCCTTAAAGTACTGGCCAAGAGCGATCCCAGCTCCCCCATCCTCGCCGACATGGTGCAAGTCACCCTCAGCGTTCTCCCGGCCTGATCGCATCGCCCCATTGCGTCATTAATTCACCCGTGGTAAGTTTTGGATCGTTCAGTCTATAACAATGAACCTTTTGTTACCGGCGATGATCTCATCAGAGACGTCACCGGTTTCAATCCATCGCGAAAGACAATCGTCGTTACAAGGAGATGTTATGAAACTGTACTACTCACCGGGCGCCTGCTCCCTGTCCCCTCATATCGTTGCATTGGAAGCGGATCAGCCGTTGCAGCTGGAAAAAACCGATCTGGCCAAGAAGACCACCGCCTCCGGCGAGGACTTCCTGCAGGTGAACGCGAAAGGCTACGTGCCCGCCTTGAAACTGGACGACGGCACCGTGATCACTGAAGGCCCCGCCATCGTGCAGTACCTGGCGGACAAGGCGCCAGCCACCCAGCTGATCCCCGCTACCGGTACATTGGAACGCTATCGGGTACTGGAATGGCTGAACTTCATTTCAACTGAACTGCACAAAACCTTCTCGCCGCTGTTCAACCCCACCACCAGCGAAGATCGCAGAAAAGAAGTGCTGGCTTATTTGGCCAAGCGCTTCGCCACCGTCGAGCAGCAACTGGCAAAAACCCCCTACATCTCCGGCGAACGTTTCACCGTCGCAGACGCTTACCTGTTCACCGTGTTGGGTTGGGCCAAGTTTGTGAAAGTGGAATTGCCGCAAGCCCTACAGGAATATCAGGGCCGCATCTTCCAACGCCCCGCGGTGCAGCAGGCGTTGAAAGAGGAAGGATTGATCTAATTCGCCTAACCGCAGATTAGTATCGAATAGTGACGGTGTGTTCCTGCTTGGCACTGTGCCCAACGCAGGAACACATCGGAGCTTGATTCAAAATTCCAACTTAAAACCAATTTTCTTCCAGGCGTCCTGCTCTTCCTGTAATTCCGCCTGCAGCAACGGATGTTCTTCCAACCACTTGCCGGAAAAACGCAGACGAATGCCCTTCGGCTCCGCGGTCAGCTTTGACTCCGGAATCATGTCCTCGCGACGGGCACGATGCAGTAATACGCTCAGCCGCAGCACCAGCACCAGCCGCTTCACTTTTTCCTGCAGGTGCGCGGGCAATTCCTGCCAATCCGCTTCCTTTAACTTGCGGCGATGATTGCCCACCAACACCGCCAGCACCTTCTGATCCTGACGGGTAAAACCGGGCAAATCCGAATGGGTCAGCAAATAGGCTCCATGCTTGTGGAAGCCTGAGTGCGACACCGCCATCCCGATTTCATGCGTCAGCGAAGCCCAGCGCAGCCATTCACGACAGTATTCACCCAAGTCCCACTCTTTCTTGACCTGGTTGAACGCTTTCAGCGCGGTCTGCAACACGCGCTCCGCCTGCGGTGTATCCACGCTGTAGCGATTCATCATGGCCGAAATCGAACGTTCGCGTACATCCTCGTGCACATGGCGGCCGAGCAAATCATAGAGAATGCCTTCGCGCATGGCGCCATCTGAATAGTGCGCTGCCTTGATTCCCAGCTGCTCGAAAATAGCGATCAGGATCGCCAGGCCGCTAGGCAGAATATTGCGGCGGTCTGCTTTGATGCCGGGAACGTCGATGGTATCCAGTGAATTGAACGTCAGCAGCTTGTCCCGCAGCTTGTATAAACCCGGCAGATCGACGGCATCCTTGCTCCAGCCATTTTCCACCAGAGCGCCTTCGATGGCTTTTACCGTGCCCGATGCGCCCACCACGTTGTCCCAACCTTTCTTGCGGTAAGCCGACTCGATGGCCGCCAGCTCGGTGCGCGCTGTCATCACCGCTTTCTTGAAACCCTGTTCGCTGATCTTGCCATTGGCAAAAAAACGGTTGCGATAGGACACGCAGCCCATATGCAGGGATTCGGTCAGCAGCGGCTCAAAGCGTTTGCCAATAATGAATTCCGTGGAACCACCGCCGATATCGAATACCAAACGCCGACCGCCATCATCTGCAAGCGTGTGTGCCACGCCCAAATAGATCAGCCGCGCCTCTTCACGACCTGCCACAACCTCAACAGGGCAACCCAGAATTTGCCGGGCCTGACGCAGGAAAGCCTCGCCATTACGGGCCTCCCGCAGCGAGTTGGTACCCACACAGCGCACCCATCGGCTATCGACCATAGGAATGCATTGCGCGAAACGCCGCAAACAATCCAGTCCCCGCGCAACCGCTGCCTCATCCAGCATATTGTTGTCGTCCAGCCCCGCCGCCAGCATCACTTTTTCGGCCAGCTTCTGGATCGGCCGCACCTCGCCATTTTCCAACCGGGCGATGACCATGTGAAAACTGTTGGAGCCCATGTCGATTGCGGCCATCGTGGGGTCAGCCGACTGGGAAAGCCTCTGCGTATCGTTCAAGGTAAAGGGCCCGTCCTGAAGTTGAAAGCCTGCAGCAAAATATTGATCGCTAACGTAAGCTATGATTGGCTATAGTGATAAGGCGCGGTCGCGGTCGAATTTGATAATAGCACCATGATGGTGTGAAAACAGGATGTCGGACGGCAACCGGGAGCGTTGAAGGCTGGCCCTGGCAACAGGTACAATCGACCAAGCTTCGTACACCGGGCAGGCAGCCGAGCGGCGCCGGGCACCACCAACTGGAGAAAGACATGAGCAAAATCGTAAACGTCACTGATGGCAGCTTTGAGTCGGAAGTCCTGCAGTCCGATACACCGGTGCTGGTGGATTACTGGGCGGAATGGTGCGGCCCCTGCAAGATGATTGCCCCCATCCTGGACGAGATCTCCGGTGAGTACGCGGGCAAAGTGAAAATCGCCAAGCTCAACATTGACGAAAACAGCGATACCCCGCCCAAATACGGTATTCGCGGCATTCCCACCCTGATGCTATTCAAGAATGGCAATGTGGAAGCCACCAAGGTCGGCGCCCTGTCCAAATCGCAATTGACAGCTTTCCTCGACAGTAATATATAATGGGGCCGCCTCGCTCTTGTGGGCGGGGCGCTTCCGGATTGCATTGTTTTATATTGTTTATACTGAAAAGCCCGCTGCGGTCCTGAAGCACTGCAACCAGCTCATCATCCTTCACTCCCTTTCAAATTCCGTTATCAACATCCTGTGACAGGTTGGTTTGGCAAGCTGGACGCTTTTTCAGGCGGGTGCTAGATTGAAATCAGGCTTTCCTAGAGTTCCATTCAGGGGCGCCCATTCAGTCGTTTGCAATAACTAAATTAAATTCCCGTGCCCGTCATGTTGACGATGCAGCCGGCGCTCTTCCGGTACTGCTGGCACCACAAGGTATGCACCGCGCCTGGGCGCCCACCTTGTACCCGACAGGTTCCTGACACTTTTCCTTATTTTCAAAACCATACCCGTGTGTCTGAGTTGGACCATTTCATCCACCAATGAGTTGCCATCCTCCCATCAAACCCCTACATGACTTCCGCAGAAATGAATCTCACCGAACTCAAGCTAAAACCGATTGCTGAACTGGTACAAATGGCTGAAGAAATGGGCCTCGAGAACATGGCCCGCACGCGCAAGCAGGACGTGATCTTCAGCATTCTGAAAAAACATGCCAAAAGCGGCGAAGATATCTTCGGCGACGGCGTACTGGAAATCCTGCAGGACGGTTTTGGTTTCCTGCGCTCCGCAGAGGGTTCGTACCTGGCAGGCCCGGACGATATTTATGTCTCCCCCAGCCAGATTCGCCGCTTCAATCTGCGCACCGGTGACAGCATTTCCGGCAAGATCCGACCACCGAAGGAAGGCGAACGCTATTTCGCACTGCTGAAAGTCAACGACATCAATTTCGACAAACCGGAAAACGCCAAGAACAAAATCCTGTTTGAAAACTTGACGCCACTGTTCCCGCAAGAGCGTCTGGTGATGGAAGTCGGTAACGGTTCCACAGAAGACATTACGGCCCGCACCATCGACCTGGTGGCGCCCATCGGTAAAGGCCAGCGCGGCTTGATCGTATCCCCGCCGAAAGCCGGTAAAACCCTGATGCTGCAGAACATCGCGCAGTCCATCACCCGCAACAGCCCTGATTGCCGCCTGATTGTTCTGCTGATCGACGAACGCCCTGAAGAAGTAACCGAAATGCGCCGCACGGTGCGCGGTGAAGTAGTGGCGTCCACCTTCGACGAACCACCGGCCCGCCACGTACAAGTAGCCGAGATGGTACTGGAAAAAGCCAAACGTCTGGTGGAACACAAACAGGACGTGGTGATTCTGCTGGACTCGATTACCCGTCTCGCCCGCGCCTACAACACCGTGATTCCGTCATCCGGCAAAGTGCTGACCGGCGGTGTGGATGCCCACGCCCTAGAGCGGCCGAAGCGTTTCTTCGGTGCCGCACGTAATATCGAGGAAGGCGGCAGCTTGACCATCCTCGCCACTGCGCTAGTGGATACCGGTTCGAAGATGGACGAGGTTATCTACGAAGAATTCAAAGGAACCGGTAACCAGGAAATTCACCTGGATCGTCGCATCGCTGAGAAGCGCGTATTCCCTGCGATCAACATCAATCGTTCCGGCACACGCCGCGAAGATCTGCTGACCAGCGAAGATGAGCTGAAGAAAATGTGGATTCTGCGCAAGATCCTGCATCCGATGGATGAAATCGCAGCGATGGAATTCCTCATCGACAAGATGCGCGACACGAAGACGAACGAAGAATTCTTTGAGTCAATGAAACGGAAGTAACGTACCGGCTTCGTGCAAAAACGGGAGCCAGTGCCAAGTAGATTGATATCGATTTGGTACTCGGCTCCCAGCGTGAAAGGCATTAAATCTATCTGGCTCCGACCTCGCTCTACCCACTGAATCATGCCCTTCACAGTCTTCCTGCTTCCATCCAATCAGCAATTGATCGTTCCCGATGGCGACACCATCCTGCAGGCCGCACTGAAGCAGGGATTCTATTTTCCCTGGGGCTGTGACGCCGGCAGCTGTACTCTGTGCGAGGGCCGTCTACTGCGCGGACGCGTACGATTGAAAAACAGCGGTGAGATCCTGACGCCGGAATCATCGGGTGCGGATGCGCTGTTGTGCTGCCTGGCGTATCCTATCGAGAATTGCGAAATCGAGGCCAAACGCGTGTTGGGACCCGGACAGTTTCCCGTGCAAACACTCTCCGCGAAGATTACCCGTGTGGAGCAGATGAATGCCGATGTCAAAATCGTGCAATTCCTGCTGCCGGCCGGCAAACGCCCGCAGTTCAGCGCAGGTCAGTACCTCGAACTATTGATCGATGCTGACACCACCGCTTCTTTTTCCATTGGCAATGCACCACGTGCAGACCGCACATTGGAATTGCACATTCGCGCAAACCCTGACAGCGACAGCTATCCGAAACTTGCGAACCGACTGCGGGAAGGCGAGATGATCAGGATGCGTCTGCCAATGGGCGATGTCACGTTGCATGCTCTGCAGGATGCCGAGCGCATTCTGTTTCTGGCAGGCAGCACAGGGTTCTCCCAAATCAAAGCCCTGCTGGAGGCGTTGCAGGAAAAAGCAGACACGCGCCCGATTCATTTGTATTGGGGTGGGCGTCACCCTCAGGATTTGTATCTGCATGATTGGGTAGTGGAGCTGGCTGCGCGGCATGTCAACCTGCGCTACGTTCCTGTGATTTCCGATGATCCGGCCTGGATTGGGCGCAAAGGCTATGTACACAAGGCGGTGCTGGAGGACATCACGGATTTCCGAGGCTGGAAAATCGTAGGTGGTGGGTCGCCGGGCATGGTGTATGCGGCACTGGATGATTTTGTTGCCGCCGGCATGAAGGCGGAGCAGATGGTGTCGGACGTGTTTGCTTATGCGCCGCGGTGAATTCTGGATGGCGGCGGCTCGCCTAACCATCCTGGGTTCATAGCACCCCAAACCGTTCCAAGAACCAACCGGCAGGTTCATCCGTTTTTCCAATCAGGATTCCAGACTGTATTGGCGCGCCAGCCTGCCTCCCCCAAATGCTCTCCCGTCCTCCACCTATTCCCAACCGATATTTCTCGCAATTAGTTCCCTCCAACACCTCTGCTGTTTGCGCCTGAACTGTCTTTGAAGGAAGTTCTTCAAAAATTTTTGGGCTGCATTGGAGGCAACATGAGAACGCATATAAAGGGGTCCGTCCCAGTCATCCTGTTAATCGCGTTGGCTGGCTGCAAGACAATCAACGTTGAGGACGCAGTTAACGGGGCCGTTGCTGGTGCACTCGGTGCAATGAATAGCGGGAACCCTACTAGCACTACGCCTATTACGCCGAATAGCGGTGGAGCACAAACAACCACGCCACAGCCGGCAAGGCTGCCCACCGCGAGCCCTACAACGCCTGCTGCTTCAAATGTAGATACCAGCAAAATCAAAACCGTGGGCGCAATCAAACCCCAAGGCACAGACAAAAATCCGCGCAGCCTTACCCAGATTTCTATCGACAACTGCTACCAACGAGAAAGTGGCGGCGTATTGGGCTGTGACAAATTTGCCGTGCTGTCAAAGTTGACGCCCGAAGGGTGGGTGTCTGAAACAAAATCGTTCTACGTCAGACGTGGCTCATCGGAAGTACTCAACAGCGGGACCTACCTGCTTGAATACAGCGAAAGCGAGATGAACGTCAAAAACATCGTCACCCTGCAATCCGGCGTTACCAACAAGTTTTCCCTGTTCTTGGACTAACCAAAGAATCCACTTCATCCGAACCCGTTTGCGGTCAGACATTCAATCGTTTCAACCAGGAACTTGAACATGACGACAAAACACCTGCTTGCATTATTTCTGACAATAGCACTTGCTGCCTGCGGTGGCGGAGGCAATAACGATGACGGCAAAGACTCATCACCTCGTGACAGCGATCCAATCGGTGATCCCGTAACACCAAACGATCCAACGACTCCTGCTTATATCGGCGGGGGTGGCAGCCAAATTCGACTGGGATTGGTAACCGGCGCCACTGTCTCATTTTATATCTATGGCGACTTGTCCCAGTCAATTTTGACCACGACCAGCACTACATTGGCAGAACTGGAAATGTCCCTTGGACCCGCTGCTTTTGGCTCATTGAGCGACGAAGAAAAACTGCAACAGGCGGGAAAGATCGATCTGCACGGTTTCGAGTTCGAACCTGACACTTGGTATTTGGCCGTTACCGAAGGTGGCGAGGACATCGATGTTGACGGAAATCGCCAGATTGATGCAGCAGGCACTCCCATCAAAGGGCAGATACACGGCGTACTGCAGGGACGCCATATCAATAATGGCCAGTACAATCTGTCGCTGCTGACAGAACTGGCGTATCAGTCCATTGAAGCCAGGCTTGCGAAAACAGGCTCAGCAGTCCAGCAGGCCTACGCTGCATTACCCACAACCGATCTGCAGGAACCAGCCAATCAGGCGGCAGCACAACTGGTCCACGACCTTGTCGACGGACAGGCCACCTACATCGATCTCATCAGTTGGCGGCCTGGCAGCGAAAATCTGCAACCAGCCATGCAGCAAACACTACAGACCAACATTACCGGGCAATTGCGGGCCGGTGACGATATGAGTGCAATCATCCAGCAGGCGCTGCGAGAAACCACCACTATCCGCTACAACCCTTATTGGTACTCGCAAGCGCAAGGAATCCCTTCGCATCTGGATGGCACCTGGATTCTGATCGGGCACATGGTCTACACCTCACAGACGGAGGCTGGCCCTATCACCCAGCACTACCTGACCCGTCACACCTTACGCGTAAGCAAGGACCAGGATCGGATGGACATCTACCGATTTCAGATGTGCGGCAATCTGCATGACTGGACCGATATTGTGTCCCTGCCCGTGCTCGATACCCTCAGATTCCGATTTGGACTTTATGAGTTCTGGCGTCAAGCCGATGGAACCTATGATGTCACCTTCGCATTTGATTCTCCCGACAACACCATCAAGGGCAACTTCATCGCCATCAGGCGATCAGCATCACCCGAAGCAAGCTTTGG
>DATLII010000014.1:0-6409 GCA_035539495.1 Dongiaceae bacterium | reverse complement strand
CAAAGCTGGGGACGGGCTGGCTTTTCAAGAACCGCCACATGTACATCCCTGTAGGCTCGACAGCGGCCATCCATGGCCGCTGACGTTCCTGAACTGCAATCTCCTCACGGGCTCAAATTCTATCTTCAGTGTTCTATTCGATACATTTGTGAGAAACAACCATGTCCAAACAAACCCTGCGTGTCGGCATCGGCGGCCCGGTCGGCTCCGGTAAAACAGCTCTCACTCTGCGCCTGTGCGAAGCCATGCGCGAAAACTTCAACATCGCTGTCGTCACCAACGACATCTACACCCGTGAAGACGCCGAATTCCTCACCCGCAACCAGGCCCTCACACCCGATCGCATTATTGGTGTGGAAACTGGCGGCTGCCCCCACACGGCGATCCGTGAAGACGCCTCAATGAATCTGGCGGCAGTGGCCGAACTGAACAACCGCTTCGAAAACCTCGACGTGATTTTCATCGAAAGTGGCGGCGACAACCTAGCAGCCACATTCAGCCCCGAGTTATCCGACCTGACGCTGTACGTGATCGATGTATCCGCCGGCGACAAAATCCCGCGCAAAGGCGGCCCCGGCATCACGAAATCCGATCTGTTGGTAATTAATAAAATCGACCTGGCACCCTTGGTCGGCGCGTCCCTGGACGTCATGGATCGCGACGCGAAAAAAATGCGCGGTACCAAACCTTTCCTCTTCACCAATATGAAAGAGAAAAAAGGGTTGGGTGAAATTATCGAATTCATCCGCGAAAAAGGCATGTTGAGCTGACCTGTAACCTGTCTTTCACGGAATGGTCGTCTGACGCCGCGATAGCGACCATTCCGTAACCATTAGAACCAGAACCCCCGTCCCGCCTGTAAATTAATGCAAGCAATTTGCATATCGCTGCAACAAATTCTGTCGATTTCTTCCCGCCATTTTGGAACGCAACAGTCGCAAATATATTTCCTAAGCAACTTCATTTGCGCCTTACTGTCCCGCTAGAATTCCAGCGGGGAAATGGAATTCAACTTCACAGGGATGTTGTTATGCTCTCGTCTGCTTATAGCAAGGCGCACGCTCGTGCGCGCGTGTTTTTCTCAGCAATCCTTTTTTCACTGCTTTTAATCTCTACGCCATCGGAATCTACTGCTACAACCTATGACTACATTGTGGTTGGCTCCGGTGCGGGTGGTGGCCCGTTGGCGTCCAGGTTGGCTGAACGCGGTTTCAGTGTATTGTTGCTGGAGGCGGGTGATCTGAAATCCGAAGACATGAATTACCTGAAAATACCGGCGTTGCATCCGAAAGCCAGTGAGCGCAATGGACTTTCCTGGCGCTACATGGTGGAGCATTACACCGATTTGCAGCGCGCCAAACTGGACAGCAAGCGTTGTCCCGGGCCGGCAGGTTGCGTCACTCCCAATGGAACGCTCAATGGCGTGTTTTATCCCCGCGGTGCAGCGGTGGGCGGTTCGACTGCAGTCAACGCAATGATTTCGGTACTGCCGCACGACAGCGACTGGAACCACATCGCCAGCATTACCGGCGACAGCTCCTGGAGCGCGCCGGCCATGCGGGAATATTTCATCCGTATCGAGCGCAATGAAAATGGTCGTGGCAATGACCAGGGCCATGGCACCAACGGTTGGTATTCCATCAATCACAATGCATTTGTCACCACACTCCCCAACGGCGAAGTTCAGCCTACGTTGCCGGTTGAAGTACTCGGCAGCTATACCGCGATGGTGACAGGCGGTTCTCTCGCGGCGGAGATTGGCACGACGGATTACGGTCTAGTGGATTTTCCGTTGAAGGATGTGAACCGCTTGCGTGCCACGTCGATTCCGCCCATTACCAATATTTTCAATCTGAACGATCCCGGTTACCGGATCGCGCCGCTGCCGAAGGAGCCGTTGGGACTTTATCAAGTGCCGGTGGGTGTTAATCGTTATGGACAGCGGTCCAGTGTGGCGGACCGCATTATGGGTACGCTGGCGAATCACTATCCGCTAACGCTGCAAACAAAATCGCTGGTGACCAAGGTGCTGTTTGATACCGCATCCACCAAACCGAAAGCGATCGGCGTGCAATACCTGAGTGGCGCTAATCTGTATCGCGCGGATCGTTTGCATAACCCGGCGGCGGCGATGCCGGTGGCCACCTCGGTTTACGCCAGAAAAGAAGTCATTCTGTCTGCCGGCGCGTTCAACACGCCACAGTTATTGATGTTGTCTGGCATTGGGCCTTCTGCTGTGTTGAATCGGGTCGGTATTCCGGTGCGTGTGGCGCTGCCAGGCGTTGGTCAGAATCTGCAGGACCGCTACGAAGTCCCGGTGATCGTCAAACGTCGCACGATTGCCGAGCCCCAACAGCCAATCAACTTCCCGGCCCTCACCACCTGCAGTTTCAATCCGGCCGTGTCGGATAATTGTATGACTCAGTGGCTGTACAGTAGCCTTGGTGTTTACACGCAGCCGGGCGCGGTGGAAAGCATCGTCAAGAAATCCACTGAAATGAATATGCAGTTGCAGGAGATCAACGATACCAATCCTGAAAAAGATCCGGATTTGTATGTGTTCGGCCTGGGTGGCACCTTCAAGGGTTACTACCCCGGCTACAGCGGGCAGACGTTTGATCCGGATAACCAGTTCACCTGGCTTGTCCTGAAAGGGCATAGCAGCAACAAGGGGGCAGTGGAACTGCGTAGCGCCGATCCCCGCGACACCCCGCTGATCAACTTCAAATACTTTGGTGATCCCGCCAAAGGTGTGAGCCCCAGTGGCGATCACCTGAAGGATCTGGATGCGGTGGTGAAAGGTGTTCGTCTGGCGCGGTTGGCGTCTGCTGGCGCGAGCGTGACCGAAGCGCTGGGCAGTGGCGGTATTTATGAAGAAGTATGGCCAGGGGCCAATGTCACCACCGACGATCAACTGCGTCAGTATGCGATGAACGAATCCTGGGGGCACCATGCGTCCTGCACCGCCAAAATCGGATCGGCAACAGATTCCATGGCCGTGCTGGACAGCCGTTTCCGTGTCCGCGGTGTGGACCGGCTCAGGGTCGTGGATGCCAGTGTGTTCCCACGCATTCCGGGGTTTTTTCCGGTGGTGGCGATTTACATGATGAGCGAGAAGGCCGCCGACGCGATAACGGCTGATGCACCCCTTTATTGGTAAGGTGCTGCAAGCGAAGTAAGGCCGGAAGTTAAATAACCGACGCGTCCGCAAGAGCGAATCGCGTCGGTTTTACAGCTAACTTAGGGGTAAAACGGTGGCAGTGGTCGGCAGTAACAGGATGCCGCTACCCAGGCTGGCGATGGCTGCTGGCCTGTGCCCATTGGTAAACGAGGTTATTGTTGTTCGGATCGGAAGAGAGGCTTCCGTTCGTGGTAAGGGAGTGAGTGGCAGCAAGCGCGACGATGCGGACATTGGGTAATGAAATCAGAACTGCCATGCGCTTCCCCATCTACAACACATCAGAAGATGCGCCCTGGTATAGCGGTCAGCCAGGACGAAATTTAAACCTGATAGAACCGATAGAGATAGTAGGCAGGCGCTCGCAGGCGCACAACGTGGAAAATTCCAGGGTCGGCTGCTTGGGGAGCTAATTGATCAGTTTGTCGAATTCGATCCGGCCGGCCTGATACATCAGTTGATCCCGGGATAGGTCGCCGAACTTCCGTCGCAGGCTGGATATCACGGCATTGGCAAGATACTTGTAGTCCAACTGCAATTGGCTGGCGATGGTCTTGAGATGAGTGCCTTCGGCCAGCATCGATAACACCGATTTCTCTGTGGCTGAAAGTCCATTCAGGAAAGGCGCATAAAAGACGGCCCGGTTGCGGGGAATTTGCAGGGCCCGGTCGCTGAACATGCGGGAAATCAGGGTCAGGGTTTTGATGCGCTCGTGGTAGAGCAAATTGAACAGATGGTCCGTTTCGCCGCTGGTGATGCTGACGCCGGCCATGGATGCGCCGTCGCTGAAAACAGGAATGGTGATACCCTGGCGCAAGCCGTAGTCTTGCCGTGCCACCTGGATAATGAACTTCTCTTCGGAATTCAATTCCCGGACCAGCTCCCACCAGCGCACAGGCTCCTGCTCGCCCTGGAGGATTTTTTTGATGGTGAAGTCGTGTTCGCCAAAATTGCTGGCGGCATACTGATCGATGAAATGGGTCGGATAATCCTGGGACAGCTTGAAGACCGGCGACAGGTCGCCCAGCAGGCGATTGAGCAAGTCCGGCACATAAGTGTAGGAAACATGCTCGAATCCAAGCTGGGCCACCGCCCACTCCAGCGAGCTGAACAGAGAATCGATATCGTTGGCCGCGTAAAGGCGCTCAACGAAACCCAACAGAACTATTTGATTACTCTCCATCAGTTGCGCTCTCTATCTACTGCTTACAATGGGAAACGGCGGGCGCTAATGCCCGCCGACTTCCCGTTTTCTAATGTGACCTTTTTTGGCATGAACATAGCTGAGCCCACCGTCAAAATAACGTCCATGGCAATTCAGGATCTCGAAACCGGCTGATCGCAGTTGGCTGATCAGGGTGTCGATCGAAACAAAATTCTGAGCTCCATTTTGAGCAAGCTGGTCATTACATTGCCTAAACTTTGAAAAATCAGGGTTGAGCAAAAAGTCTGGCCAGGTGTCCTGCATCAGCCGGTCCATGTCGAGGCGCGCATTGGGCGTAGCCAGGATGAAATCGGCGCCGGCGGCAAGACAATCATTTATCTTTTCTAACACAACGGTGGGGTCCTTCCAAGCATAGTAGCTGTTAATCGAGACCCCGAAATCGCATGCGCCGTCCGGTAGTGCCTCAATGGAGGATTGCAGGATGGCAAAACGTGAATCTGCCATTTCGTCCAGCAGTTGCTGGCCGAGTTGAATCATCAGCGGACAGGCGTCGATGCCCTGATAGCGTGTGACAGCCGTATTGGACGCCAGATAAGGCGCCAGCTTGGCCGGGCCGCAGCCGAAATCCATTACGCTGCCTTGCGCCAGCGCGGCAACGTCGCGATACAGCGCTGACTGATGCCGTGTGGTGATGCGGGAAAAGCTGATGGCGTAGTGGCTCCAAATATCCTGGGCAATCACAGGTTCGATGGGAGTAGACATGGTATGTGCTCCTTTCATTGCGGTTGGGGCGGTTGGTGAGATTGGGCGTTCTTGTCCATTCGAGCCCAGGTGAAAAATGCGGGCGCTGTGTTACGGACATCCCAGTCATAAAGCGAGAAAGGGGTTCCGCTGCCGAAGTCTTCCTGAATATCCGGACACAACAATCGCGCGCCGAAGCAGGGGCCATAGAGAGACAGCATATTTTGGTTCGCCACGATGACGATGGTGTCGATACCCGCTCGCAACGATTCCGCCCACGCATGGCCGTAATAGTGACGGCTGAGGCCCGTAGGGGCGTGGTCCTGATCCGACATCAGGCGGCCGAATTCGGCGATATGCAGGCCGTTATCACGCAGCGCGTCTAAATAAGGGCCAGCGTAGGCTTCACTGGGCAGTCCCGCGTCGCCGTCTGGCGCGAGCCGGGCAGTGCTGTCGACACAACCGTGCGGATCCAGTGTGACCCAGAGCCGCGCACCGAAATCGAATGGATCGGCGGCGGCGATATTTTTTATACCGGGATACAGCGGGCGGTATACCTTTTCACGTAGCTGCAGTACCTGTTGATACAACCCAGTGGTGGTCACCGGAATGATATTAGGTTGATCTTGCTGTGGCTGAGAGTATGCGATCGAGAGTGACATGATGTATTCCTTTGCCAGGCTACACGTAACCGGCCTCGTGTGTGACGGCGCGGCCTCTAAAAACAGGATGCGATAACCGGCTGTTCTGCGCGACGGAAAGACTTTCAGAACTTTCCGCTGTTTTTTCCGATTCAATGAGTCTGAAAGGGAAGCAGTGAGTAGGGAAAAAGAGGGGCTACGACGCTCATGAGCGTCAATTTGTGGTGAAAGTGATTTTTATGGCCGCATTATATGAAGACATGTCCAAAGAGCATGTGGACGCAATCATTGAGCATCTATTCAAGTTGATGAGCACTGGAGGAAAAGCAAGAGCCAAGAAGAAATATGGAAAAAAAGCAAATGACATTCAGCACAAGTGGGAAGGCTACCATCTGAAATCCTTTATTGAGGATATGGCCGCCAATGGCAGGGTAGCGGAGACGGAATTGGATGAGCTGCTGGCGGAAAAATCTGGTAGTTATTTAAAGGAGATTTATCACTCCATTTCCAGCAAGGGGCCGTCGGTTGCAACAGTAAAGGAATTGTTTTCCTGCCTGGCACGAGCGGTAGGCATCGATCCGGTCAGGTGCTTGCTGGATTTTTTGCGTTTTTGCCGGAAACGCGAACTTCCGGTTTCAGAGTGGGATCACTGGAAGTTGGATGGCGTTGTCGACGGCATCGAAA
>DATLII010000013.1:0-9976 GCA_035539495.1 Dongiaceae bacterium | reverse complement strand
AACGCCGAACGAATTATAAGTGCTGATGGCTTTGGCTTTATCCACGCCATAATTTGCAAAGAAGTCAGCCCACTGCTCCGCGCTGGTGAAATTCTTGTGCTCCTGATGCAGCGCATTGAACACCGCCATGTGCGTCTTGTCTTTGACCTTCAGCACCACCGAGGTGTAGTAGCCGCGGATCAGAGATTCCATGTTCGGATTCCACAGGGCATGGGTTTGCACCAGATACACGTCCTTGCCTTGCCGTTTTTCCCAAGACTGTAGCAGCGGCTCGAAGTGGAAGCAGTGCGGGCAGGAATAAGCGAAAATTTCCGCCACTTCGATCTTGCTGGGATCAGCGGTTTTGACAGGCGGTTCCACCAGCACATAGTGCTTGTTCAGCACGTACTCATCTGACGCTTGCGCGGTACCCACCATAGTGGGGCTCATGATCAGGGCGAGTGTCAGTCCCAGCAGAATTCTCGCAATGCGCATAGTCGTTCCTCTTCGTGGCCGACGCTGTCGGGGTTGGGGTTGAGTGCAACTGCACGGATTCTCCCGTCCGCTGGGATTGCTGTAAAGAGCTAGGCTGTGTGCGCGGTGGTGAAATCTTTCTATCGGGTGAAACTTGCCGGCATGGAATCCGTGGGACAGACTGTGGCCAGGACCGTTCACTGCAGGAGCACGATATGAGCCAAGCCAGCCCCGTCAATTGGACGGCGATCGAAGCCGATCCCCGTTTCCAGCATTTACACCGCCGCAAGAATCGCTTTCTCTGGAGCCTGATGGCATTTTCCCTGTTTTATTACCTGCTGCTGCCGTTGGGCTCAGCCTACGCGCCGGAATTGTTTCGTCGCACGGTGTGGGGGCCGTTGAATCTGGGCCTGCTGTTCGCGCTGTCGGAATTTGTGGTGGCCTGGGGTGTGGCGGTGATTTATTCGCGGCGGGCCAATCGGGAATTCGATTTGCTGGCGGCCGAAATTGTCCGGGCTTACGGGGGTGCGCGTCGTGGCTAAACGACTGCTTCCTTCGCTGTCATTATTTCTGCGCGCGGCGGCTGCTTTATGTGCGGCTGCTTTTTTATGTTCAGCAACGGCGGTTGCTGCCGACAACGCGGGTGCCGTGTCCTCGGAATACCGCTTCCTGACCTTCATCGTGTTCGGCGTCATCATCGCACTCACCATGTACGTGACTTATCTCGCTGCGCGTCGAGTGCATTCCGCATCGGATTTTTACACCGCGGGCGGTGGCATTTCCGGTTTGCAGAATGGATGGGCGATTGCGGGGGATTATCTGTCGGCGGCATCTTTCCTCGGTATCGCCGGGCTGATTTCACTCTACGGTTATGACGGCTTCATGTACTCGGTGGGTTTTCTGGTGGCCTATATCACGGTGCTGCTGGTGATCGCAGAACCCTGCCGCAACATCGGCAAATACACGCTGGCGGACATTCTGGCCTATCGCAACGATCCTAAGAAAACCCGGGTGGCGGGCGCGTTGTCGGTGATTACCGTGTCCACCATTTATCTCACCGCGCAGATGGTGGGTGGTGGTGTGCTGGTGAAAACCCTGATCGGCATTGAATATGAAATATCGGTGATTGTGGTGGGCGTTCTGATGCTGGCCTATGTGTTGTTCGGCGGCATGGTGGCTACTACGTGGGTGCAAATCATCAAGGCAATTTTGTTGGTGCTGGCTTCGTTGCTGCTGGTGGTTTTGGTGTGGGCGCCCTATGGTTTCTCATTGCCGGGTTTTCTGGGCGCGGCGGTGACCGATCCCAAAATTCAAGCGCAAGTGGCCAAGCTGATTGGTGACCCTGCACTGAGCATGACACCGGAACAACTGGGTCAGCGTTTTCTGGAGCCGGGTTTGTATCTGAAAGATCCGCTGGATCAGATTTCCCTGGGCTTGGCGCTGGTGTTGGGCACTGCAGGTCTGCCCCATATTCTGATGCGTTTTTTCACCGTGCCCACAGCGCAGGAAGCGCGCAAATCTGTGATCTGGGCGATGGCGATCATCGGCGGCTTTTATGTGCTGACGATTTTCCTGGGTCTGGGTGCCGCGATGAAAGTGGGTGCGCCCACGATTTCCACCATCGACAAGGGCGGCAATATGGCGGCGCCCTTGCTGGCGCAATATCTGGGTGGTGGTGCGGATTCCCTGCTGGGCAATCTATTCCTGGCCTTCGTCGCTGCGGTGGCATTTGCCACCATCGTCGCGGTGGTGGCGGGATTGGTGTTGGCAGCGGCTAGCGCTATCGCACATGACATTTACGTCGGCGTGATTCGCGATTCGCATGTGACAGCCAAGGAACAAGTGCGTGCTGCCCGTGTTGCCACGGTGGTGGTGGGCGTGATCGCCATCAGCATTGGGATCGCGGCGAAAGGCCAGAACGTGGCGCACTTGGTGGGCCTGGCCTTTGCCGTGGCAGCCAGCGCCAATCTGCCGTGCATCGTGCTCACCCTGTACTGGCGGCGCTGCAACACCGGCGGCATCATCGCCGGCATGGTGGTGGGTACCGGCGCGGCCATCGCCATGGTGCTGGTGTCGCCCAACATGACGTACCCCTTGAAAGTGAAGGCCGATCTGGAAAATCTGCTGAAGACCAATGCCTCTAACACGGCGGTGGTGATGGAACAGTTCGCTGGCCGGCCACCGGAGGATCAGCCGATATTGCAGGCACAGCTGGATCGGCTGCAGGCGGAAGCCACCAAGGCCAGGGACGATCTGCAGAAACTCGGTGACCAGACCACGTCTCTGGTGGGTCTCACTCAGCCGCTGGTGTCCTTGAAGAATCCCGGTATCGTCTCGATTCCGTTAGGTTTTCTCGCGGTATTCCTGGGATCGCTGTTGTGGCGGCGGGATCGTCGTGCAGATGCCTTGTGGGATGAAGTGTACGTGCGGCAAAACACCGGCATCGGCGCCAGTGGCGCGCATCAACACTGATGCTGTCGTCGAGTTGAAGCTGGGCCGAAATTAAGCAATAGCGCCGGCGATAGCACAAACCGCCGGATTGCTATGCCATCAGGGGCGCACAAATGCGCCTGCATTGCCGGTAAAAATTAACGGAATACTGTCTGGCATGGGCGCACACTAGCGCCCATTGCCATTACCGCGGCGCAGGGATTCCCATGAACAACTGGCATGAATGGATGCGACAATTGCTGGGCCTGATCGGCTTACCGGCCAGCCTGGCAGGTTCTTACGTGAATGCCTTCATCCCCGTCGCGCGACAACTGTACGACATTGATCCCTACGCCATTCTGCTCGCAGCCGGTGTTCACCCCGAGCAGCTCGCTCAACCCGGTTTTCGTCTCTCCCTGTACCGCACTTTCAAATTGCTGAAAATCGCCGAAGACATGACCGGCGACCCGCTGGTTGGCTTGCGCTTGGGCCAGCATGTGCAGCCCAAATCTTACGAAGTGTTAGGTTATGCATTGATGAGCCGCAGTAATTTGCAGCAGGCCATCGAGCAATTGATCCGCTTCGACGCGCTGATCTGGGATGTCGGTGGCACGCGCTTTGTTCGCGAAGGGCGTTATGCTGTTCTCGAACTGAATCCGTTGTATGTGCCCTGGGTGCCGCCGCAAGCATTTGAGCTGGCCATCAGCGGCCAGGTGGCATTCGGACGCTGGATCACGGGTTTTGAAGGTGCGCCGTTTGCGGTCAGTTTCCGCCATTCCTGTCGCGGCGATCACAACGTTTACAACGAGGTATTCGGCTGTGACGTGCTGTTCGATGCGCCGCGCAACGCCGTGATCATGCCGGAAGAATATCTGCAATTACCGTTGCGTTACGCCGATCCGGCGTTGGCCCGCATCATGATCGATACCGGCCAGCGCTTGATGGAAAACTATCGCCAGGAAACCAACATCGTCAATGAAACCCGCGCGCTGATTTGTGAATTGCTGTCCACCGCGCAGCAGGATATGGAATCGGTGGCGCAGTGCTTGAAAATGTCCGGCCATCAATTGTCGCGCCGGTTGCAAGCCGCGGGATACCGTTTTCCGG
This sequence comes from Dongiaceae bacterium, assembly GCA_035539495.1. GTDB lineage: Bacteria > Pseudomonadota > Gammaproteobacteria > Pseudomonadales > Ketobacteraceae > Ch67. The sequence continues at coordinate 5,986 of DATLII010000013.1, read as the reverse complement.
ACCTGGTGGAAGAAGTGCGGCAGGATCTGGCGCAGCATTATCTGGCCAGCCCGGATCTCGCATTAACCGATATTGCTTTTCTACTTGGCTTTTCCGAGCAGAGCGCGTTCACTCGTGCCTTCAAGCGCTGGACTGGCCAGGCGCCCACTCAATACCGCCGTCGCCAGGCGGAATCTTCTGTTGCCTGATGTTGTTCAATTCGTGTCGATCAACTGCTAATCAGCGCGGCTTTCATTTTTTGACTCGGCAGCACCGATTTTACGCTGGTCGAAGTCAAGTATCGTCCGCTCCTGTTTTGTAGAGTGAAGCTGTGAGAACTTTTCTCCGCTCTAACAAAAGGAGTTGCGCCATGAAAACAATATCACTGCTGCGCTCGCTGACTTTTTTCTCCAGCCTGCTGTTGCTGCAAACCGCGTTGGCTCTACCCAACAACAATGGCGGCGACAATATACCCGATCCGCCGGAGGATCCGCGTCCGGCTGCGCCGACCATCACGCCATCCCGCATGGATAACGACAAGCTGCTGTTTGGTGTCAACGGTTTTACCGTGAAGTGGAAAGACGCCTCCTGGAATGAAACGGGTTTCCGCATTTATCGCATGCGCGAAGGCGAAACGGCCTGGACCAAAATCAAAACCCTGAATGCCATTGATGGCAGCAGTAACTTCCGCAGTTTTGTCGACAATAATGTGAACTGGGATACCCGCTATTGCTACAAGATCGAGGCCTACAACGACAAAGGCCGGCGGGAAAGTTCTCCGCGGTGTGCTAAAACCTCGATCCAGGGCATCAATCCTCCCGTAGTGCGTGCGCAATTGCGGGTGGATGTGGGTGAGCATGGTGGCGGTCATGAAGGTACCAATAACGTACTGGGTGTGGGGTTGCCCGGTTTCACCTGGATTTATCCCGCTCACGCCGAGGGCACTACCCTGGCGGATATTTTCCAGGGCGCCGTTATCCGCAAAGGCAGTTCCCGCATGTACGATCTGAATTTCTATAAAGTGAAATACGTGGGCGACCTGCAGGATTTCAATCTGTCGATCAGCGGAGAAGATGACATCTGCATCAAGAAGCTGGCGTTGTATATCAATGGTGTCGAGCTATTCAATCATCCCATGCGCGATGCGGATTCTGATTGCAAACACTTTCGTGGGACCAACGACATCTTCAGCGTGATTTACACTGTGCAACGTCAGGATATGCGCGGCTCGCCTGGCTGGGCCAACGTACGCAGCAATGTCTATGTGAAACCCACCGAGCACAATGCGGGCATCAGTGATTTTGACAACCGCTTCCCCTGGCGCAGCTGGGTATTCCGCGATGAACTGGAAACACGGCTGGAAGGTTATGTCGGCCATTTTCTGAAAGACAATGAACTGTATTGGGATAGCGACAATGGCCGTCGCAATATTGAACTCAGTGTATTGGATTTCCAGAATGCAATATTCGGCGTGGATTTCGATTTCAAGGTGGACACGGGCGACTATCTGCCGCATCCCTGGGTGGACGTTGATTTCAAACTGGATTACGACCTTGAATGCGTAGCGGGGCCCAGTGGGCAGACCATGCCGTTCGGCCCGGATTCCGTGCTACGACTGAAAGCCCGCATGTTCGACTTCCACAAAGACATTCCCTTGTGGGCCGAGCTGGCGCCGAAAGCGTTTTTCTGGGCCTGGATGGCGTACGACTTCTTTAGCGGCGAGCAGATCAACAGTTTCGGTAGCTACTGGAATCCGGACGACGTCGCCATGAAAGAATTCATGGAAGATTATGCCGACGACTTCACTCAGCAATTTGATATTCCTCATCTGTGCAACGGATTGAACGCGCCGCCGGTGGGCATCGATATTGTTACTGATTCGTCGGAACTGGTGCCCTGGCAAGGTACTGAAGCCGAGCCCTTCCCCGACGGTGACATGCCCGGCAACTTTGCCCTGAAAATCTGGGGCGATCGCGAAGACCTGCAAGCCATCATGCAAGCCTATTTCCGCTGCAACCCGATTTTCGGCGGATCGGATCAGAAATGTGTGAGCACTCGCGTTTTTCCCACCGATGTCGCGACCAATGTGGACATGGTGCTTGAGACCGACAACACAACCGGTGGTGGAGTGGTTGGCGGCACTGTAGGCGGTGTAATCGTTAACACGGACGCAGTACTGCAGCCGGTAAAAACATTTGATTCCGGCACCAAAACGGTGAGCGATACCTTGTCCACTGGCACCGTGCTGAATAAAGCGACGTTGTTGAATGAAACCAGGCTGTTAAATGAGGGCGCTACATTGAATAAACGCTGAGGAGCACGAGCAGCGTCACGGCGCTCGCAGGTGGAATCGGACGCTCGCAGCGGATTCCACCTTCCGTGATGGTAGTCGCGAGGGCAAGGCCGCTTCCGGTTTCGGAGGCGGCCTTTTTTTATGGGGTTTGTCAGTCGGCTATTTTTTTGTGCTTGCGTTGCGCAGAGTTGGACGTTTTGCTATTAGTAAATAGTTGCCGTCTATCGGCAGCACTCAATGGACTGAACTTAATTTTTTATAAGGATGATTGTATGAAGAAGATCGCTATTTCCGTTCTGCTGTTCTCCGCCTGTTTCGTAATGTCCGGCTGTGAGGCGTTGGATACATTATGCAGAATGGACGCTATGCAGCTTTTTATCAGATGTCAGTAATTCTAGTCAGTCAATCTTTTGCGGAGGGACGACCAGTATTGGGTCGTCCCTTTGTTTTTGCTCGCTAATAGCCGTGTCGATTCCATTGTGGCTCTGCAGCGGCGTTTGCTGTGTTTCTGGCGGTGCTATTTTTGAATTGAGCGGGATCAAGCTGCGCAGTGGTTACACCGCCATGGGCGCTCGCACTCACGACGACAGGCAGAGGTTCCTGCCAGTAAAGTCGGGGGTGGCCCGGATCGATTCTCGGAACCCGATTTTTATCCGGCATGCCATCAAGCCCTGGAATAAAAAGCTGGCTGACCGTCGTTGGTGGTATCCAGGCCGCAGCTTTGCTGTCGCGTGGTACAGCATTTCCATATTGATCAAATGCCTGTCCGATGCCTTCCCAAGCCGCATAATCGTGTTTGGTGACGCCCTTCACTAGAAAGAAGCAATCGCCTGCCCACGCAGTATGAATCGCCAGCATGACGCGCCCATTCTGCTGAGCGTTACCGATTTTTTCGTTCAGGATCATGTTCAGCGTCTGCTTCGTAAACCACCAGCCGGACTGGTAGGCCGCCAGCTGTGCGCCGCCGTGGCCGAATTTACTGGAATTCTGATTTTGCCCCACCATGAGATGGCCGAAACGGTATAACTCCGTGCCCCGAGGAATTTCCACATAACGAGCATTCGCGATGCCATTGGGTTTGGGGCAGGATTTAAAAAAGCGCAAATTGTACAGCATTCATGTTCTCCTACGGCGTTGTAGACGATCTCGCTGCTCGAATGGCATAGATCGCTCAACAGACTATTAATGTGTTTTAGGTTTTTCGGCGCTGCCATCGGGCGGGAAAATATTACCCAGATCCTCGCTGAAGATGATGCCGACCAGTTTTGCTTTTTCTGCTGCACGCTTGAACGCATCGTTGCAGTACGCGCCCATGTAGTTGTCAAACGCTGTGCGAAAGACCGGGAAAGTGTCGACTTTATTTTCGATGAAACCCAGCGATTGCAGCTCGCCGAAACTGTTTTTGCTGCACAGGCGGAGGTCCAAACCATCCACGCTATCGGCCAGTGCCAGAATGTTGAATAGATATCCAGTATCGCCGTTGACATCGACGGGCAGCCATTCACCACAAGGTGTCAACAGATTCTGTAGAGCTGCGTGCGCCTTCTCGTTCAGAAACAGACGGCCGTTGCGAATCATCAGATCCGGCATTGCCGCTTTTTTTACCCCGGCCACTTTTGCAAAGCTGATAGGCATGGGGCGCCATTGTTCACGCCAGGAAACGGGTCGCTGGTCGAAATGAAATGTGGTGTCCGGCCCTAACACGCGGCGAGCTTCTTTGCTGTCCAACACATAGGACATGTAGTTCCGCACATCAGGATGAATGACGTAAATCATGCAGGCAAACCTTCACCTTTCCGGTTCATGACAAAATCAGGCTGGCTGCCATTCTGCAAGCGCAGCTCGATCATGCCAAGGGTTTTGATAAGGTCATCCTGGCTAACGGTGGCGACCGGATTGATTAAGCGGTTGAGCCAAAAATAATAGTTGTAGCGGTGAATTCGGCTGTGAGGAACGGCGTCTCGTAGCCGAGGCGGCATTTGTGCCTTGGCGGCGGTGTTGCGGGGTAGCCAGCAGCCATTGTGCGGGTCGTCTATGCGCACTTTCAGCCAGGACAGCATGGCGCGTAGTTCGGCAGCGTCTTTGTGGGCGCCGGAGACAATGGCGTGAGCATGACAAAGACTGTGGGGGCGTGGATCGCCAGTGGCGGTCATGAATGCTGCCAGCAGGGCGGACTCATGCATTTCATCTTCCAGGTGGTCGGTGCTCATGCTGCTGGCTTCTGCCCGGTATTGATCGAGCATTTGTTCCACTTGCGCGACGACTTTCACGCGGTTCAAATCGGCGAGACCCGGTTTGGCTGTGTTGGCGAAAGCCTCGATCGACAGTTCGACCTTATCCTTTAAGGCAAAGGGTTTGGGGTTGGTTGGAATGGGCATGGAAGTTCCATCTAGCGTAGCGGAGAGAGCACCTGGTTGACGTAGCTCATCAAGTACCGTGCCAACGGGAAAAAGCCGAAAATCCGCTATTCTGGGCTTGAGATGAGTAGCTTGCCATCAAGGGTGACGTGTTTGTGACATGTCAGGGTGGGGAGTGACACGAATCTACTCGTCAGATACCCGTTCCCAGACCGTCTCATAGCCTGCCCGATAGAGATAGCCCGATAATGAATTCAGCGTCTTTTCGCACCAGAACTCGGAACCTTCCGAGAAGGGCCACTCGATATTCAGTTTGTCGTCTAGGACTGCTTGATCGACCATTTGCCAGAAGAAGCGGGACAGGTTTTCGGCTTCTTCGACATCACTGACAAACCCCTTGCTCCGAATGTCGAAGACGCGTGAATTATTCAGTCTTCTGGCATAAAAGTGCAGAAAATCACCCTCTTCATCGAACCGGTAGCTGATTATGTGTTCTTTAGGTTCGTTATCGGCCATGTTATTTCGGGCGTCGCTTGGTCAGCTCGTCATAGGTTGGAAAATTGCTGCCGGGCTGACGCAGGCTTTCGTACAGTTCTTGCAGATTGCCCGCAGTGTTGCCATAGAGCACAGACATTTCGGCAGCATTGTCTGCCGCTTCTTCGTCGGCATTTGTATCGTTCAGAATGTCGTGTAGCTTGTCGAGTTCGGCGTCCACCAACGGAATTATCAATGTCAGGTCGGACAGGGTGAGTGACATGATCAGTTCTCCTTGCTTAGTTGGGTGGCCAGTTCGTCCAGTAGCATCAGGAATTTTTTCAGTGGCATGTCCCAGTGCGGGCGAATGGAGTGGTGGGTGGACTGATGACGAAGGTTTAACTTGTCGCGGGTTATGACTAGCCCTTCAGGAATTTTGGCATTGACAGGCAGGCGGTAGTAGTCCCATTTTTTGTTGGGTACACCCAGCACATCAAAAAGCGAAATGCCGCCGCTGGTGCATTGACCCAGAGTTCGCCGCTGACCTCGTAAGTTTCGATATCTGGATCGCGAACGTTGCCGTTCGACAACAGAAAACTTTTCAGAATGGGATAGAAAATCGGGTTGCCCCGTTCATCCGGCTTTTGGCCGCGCCAGAGGTTGATGTTCAACGGATAAGTAGAATCGAATAGCGCGTTGAGCTGGCGCTTTTTGATAAAGAATTCGTCTTCCTTTTCCTTGTTCTTTGGCATGTCTTGAACTCCTTGTTGACATGTTTCCAATGGGTCACCCACCCAGATACGCTTCCCTAACCCGCGCATCCTGCAACAATCCCGCAGACTCACCTTCCAGAGTAATCCGCCCATTCTCCATTACATATGCG
>DATLII010000012.1:0-9358 GCA_035539495.1 Dongiaceae bacterium | reverse complement strand
GGCCTGCATCTGAGCGAAACACTGATCGCCAGCCAGCAGCAATTCCATCAAAACACGCAGGTGCTGTACACCGGCCTTGCCACGTCGGTGGAAAAATCCCTGCGCGATAATTTAAGCGAAAGCGCACATCTGGCGGGCCAGGTTCTGCAACCCGTCATGGCGGACGCCGTGAAAAATATCCAGCAGGAAACCAGGCAAACCCAGCAGCAATTGCATACTGTGATGCAGGAACAGTGGCAGCGCTTCAATGCCACCGCAGCCCAGCTGCTCGACGATCAGGCCCAGCACGATCAGCAACGGCTGGCATTGTGGTCGCAGCAGTTTGAAAGCCTGGCATCAGCCTTGTTGAAAGAATGGCGCGCCGCCGGTGAACAATCCGTAGTGCAGCAACAAAAAGCCAGTGCCTCGCTGGAAAATACCGTGCTGGCGATGACGGAAGCCACGCAGACCCATTCCACCGCCACGGTGCAGAAAATCACTGAACTGCTGGCTGCATCCGAAACCTTGGTACACACCCGCATTGAATCAGAACAACAGTGGCTGGCAGAGCATTCCACCCGCATGCAGGAAACGGCGGCAACGGTGCAATCCGCATTGAGCATCTTGCGGGACGAAGAAGCGCAGCGGGGCAGGGCGGCAGTGGAACGTCTCGCGGATCTGCAAGCGGACGTGGCCCGTCATCTGGCGTCTCTGGGCGCTGCGCTTGAACAGCCCATGACGCGCCTGATTCAGACAGCTGCCGAAGCACCGCAGGCCGCCGCCGATGTCATCGCGCAATTGCGCCGTGAAATGTCCAATCAAACCGAACGTGACACTGTATTGCTGGAAGAGCGCCATCAACTGGCCGGAAAACTGGCGGCATTGCTGGAGGCTGTGCAAACGACCGCAGCAACCCAGCAGCAAGCGGTGGAGTCCCTGGTACAAAACTCCGCAGACAAACTGCAACAGATCAGCACCGAATTCTCCCGTCGCGTGAACAGCGATACCGCGCAAATGAATCAGAGCGCTGCGCAAGTGACCGCCAGTGCCGCTGACGTATCGGGCCTCAGCGAAACCCTGGGATTCGCGGTGGAACTGTTCAGCGAATCCAGCCGGAAAATCACCGATCAACTGGCACGGGTGGAAGAAGCCTTCAGCAAATCCTCCACGCGCAGCGACGAGCAACTGGCTTACTACGTGGCTCAGGCCCGTGAAATCATCGACCTGAGCATGCTGTCGCAGAAGGAAACCTTCGAGGAGCTGCGTCGATTGAGCCAGCCTGGATTAAACCAATCTGGAGTAAGCCAACTGGACAAGCCTGTGGCACAGGAAGATCGTGTTGCTGAAGAGGCCGTCTGATGCACGAATATGACATCGATGACGAGCAGGCGCACGCCGCACCCATCTGGCCGGTGTTCGCCGACCTGATGGCGGGCCTTGCTGGCGTATTTGTGCTGGTGCTGGTGTGGGTGCTGGGTATGCAGGTGGATCTGGCCAAATCGCTGGAGGATGAAATCGCCCGGCGTCAGGCTGCTGAAGCCCGCAGGCAAGCGCTCGAGCAAGCACTGGCCGACCCACTGGCATCGGGACGCATCACTTTGCGTGACGGCCGCATTGGCATCAGCGGCAGCGTGCTGTTTGCGTTGAATTCCGCTGAACTGCAACCCGAAGGCCGTCAGTTACTGAAAACCCTGGTAGCACCGTTGCAGGTATATCTGGGGGAGCGGGATGAACTGTTGATGGTGAGTGGATTCACCGACGATCTTCCGATCCAGAAAACCAACATCCGCTTTGCCGACAACTGGGAGCTGTCAGCGCAACGGGCGTTGACCGTCACGCGTGCACTTGTGGAAGAAGGCATGCCGGCGGATTCGGTGTTTGCTGCAGCGTTTGGCGCGCAACATCCGGTGGCATCCAATGCCGATGCGGCCGGGCGTTTGCAGAACCGGCGAGTGGAAATGGCACCTGTGCCGCGTACGAGCGAAAACGCGATGAGTAAAATGGCCGAGAGTGAAGTGGTCGATACGCCGAATGGCATTGCGGCACAGATCGCTGCATGGAAAGCCCGCCGTGCGAATCAATTCGACCCGGTGCGCTTTCGTTATCTCGAAGCATTGGCAGCGCGTTCTGCCTGTCTGCAAGGCGAAGCCCGCGCGTTGTTGGATGCCCGGCTTGCACAGGCATTTTCTGCGTATCAATCAGCATTTGAACAGGCCAGAGACGACGCGCAAAAGCGTGTCAAACAGGTCGAAACACGTTTTCCCGCCGCAGGCGCTTTTATCCGGCAACGATTCAACAACTGTGATTTTCACGGCGTGAACCGGTTGGCCGATCGTCTGGAGCGCACTGCTGCGCGCGTCACGCTCAAACCACTGCTGAAACGTTTTGACCGTCAGAACCGTGACAGTGTTGCGGATGAAGGCACTCTCACGCTTGATGAAATGCTGCGCCAGCAGGAGCTAGCGGCAGTGCAATCCGGCCCGGATTTAACCGGTGGTATCACGCTGGCGCGGGAACATGCCGATGAACTTCGCGCCATGCGTCAGTTCCGCGATGTCTGGGCCAAACGCGTTATCGAAAAGGCGGTGGCGCAGGCCATGGAAGATGCGCCAGAAAACGCCGGCCCCCTCAATTCCCACCGTCTGGTGATCGGCGCGATCACCCGGATGCGTGACATATCCCCTGACTATCTCAACCGCTTTGTATCCTACATTGATACCCTGTTGTGGTTGGAGCAGGCGGCAAAATACTTTCCTGTAGCCGAGTCGAAAACGCCTGACATCAAGCGTGCGAACTCTGCCAGCACAAAGAGCACCGGCAAAACCCGCAGATAGTGATGACGCGCAGGCTGCTGCCTTGAGCTCTGCCAAAACGAATGCGCATGTGAGCGAACGGCATTGCCTCGCCGCTCCGCGATACACCGCTACACAAAACCAACAAAATTATTTGATCTCTTTTCGCGCAAGCTGCTAGCATAAATATGCGCAATGTTTAGGCATGTGCGATATGAATTTTTTGGGGCATATCCCATAGATGTTTGTTATGGATGACAACATCGGATGTGTCGAGATTGACTTAAGTGAATTCGCGTAGCGTGCAATAGAAGCACACGACTTCACGATAGTTTTGGGGCAGTCGGTCTGAATCCTATGGATGGGGAATGGAGTACCATGCACAGCACCACAAGGAATAGTGGCCTCGTATCGTTGTCAGGCCTGCGGCTTTTCTATTTCCTCCTGTTCGGACAATCCCTCTCTGTTCTCGGTTCTACCCTTACCAATTTCGCGCTGGGCGTATGGGCCTACAAAACCGGTGGTAACGTCACCGATTTTACGTTGATTGCTATTGCGTCCACGCTGCCCGGCATTCTGTTGGGTCCATTTATCGGATCGTTGGTCGACAGGCTCGATCGCAAATGGCTTCTGTTCTGGGCTCAGCTGGGCAGTGCCACTGGCACTTTTACACTTGCCGCACTTTACTGGACCGACGCACTTCAGGTCTGGCACATCATCCTGGTGGTTCCCATTGCTTCCCTGTGCGGTTCGGTACTGCAGATCGGCTTTTCGGCGGTGGTGGGCACTCTGGTGCCGCCAGGCGGGCTTAGCCGTGCCAACGGCGTGCTTGGTTTGGTATTTGGTGTGGTTCAACTGGGCAGCCCTTTGTTGGCGGGATTGGCGCTGGATCACCTGGGGCTGAAAGGCATATTTGCGATTGATCTGATGAGCTATGTCATTGGTTTGCTATCGCTTCTTGTCATCAGTTTGCCGAGCGTGATCAGGAAAGAAAAGGAAACCAAAAGCTCGCTATGGCAGGACGTGGTGGAAGGCTATCTGTTTCTGAAATCCAAGCCGGGTGTGTTGGGTGGCTTGTATCTGTTCACGTTGATCTGGTTCAACGTGTCAGCCGTACAGATCCTGATGTTGCCATTGGTTTTAAGTATTGGTTCGTCCACCGATCTGGGATTTATTCAGTCAATGGCGGGTGCCGGCACGCTCATCGGCGGATTGTTGATGGTGGCTTGGAAAGGTCCCGAGCGTAAGGCGTTCGGAATTCTGGTGCCCGCAGTAGTGATCGCCTGCATATTGGTTGTGATGCCTATGCGGCCGGAAATTGCCTGGTTAGCGGGTTGTGCCGTGTTGATTATGATGGCCGCTCCGATAGCGGCGGTCTGTAGTCAGACGCTTTGGCAGCGCAAGGTTCCTGTGCATTTTCACGGGCGCGCATTCAGTTTGCGCAAATCCATCATGAAAGCCGCGCAGCCTTTGGCTTTCCTGTCAGCCGGTTTATTCGCAGACCACTTGTTTAATCCCATGATGATGGAGGGAACCGTGGTTTCCCGCGTGCTCGGCCCTGTCTGGGGGGTTGGTGAGGGCAGGGGCGTTGCGGTGATGATCAGCCTGTTTGGCGTCATCAGTTTAATCATGGTTATTTTAGCTTGGCTAACGCCGGCGATTCGTCGCGGTGATATCGATCTTCCTGATGAAACAGTTTAAACAATTTTGTTCAGTACGCTAAAGGCTGCTCGCAATAGTCCTCAGAGATGTCGTCATTGGAAGACGTGCTCTAGGCAGTTGGTGAGCGGCATGCCGATGGGGTATCCCCGCACGCGCTGAAAAAGAATCTCGATCGATGATCGGGTAAAACCGGAACTGGAACCGGAAGGACCCATGGCCTTGAACCCAGACCGCCAATCGACGGTGACATCTATGGCGGTATCAAAACTTACACTTAACTCTGAAATATGGACATTTCGAGAACGCGTATGGATGCTCAGTTAGTACTGCCTCATGAAGATATAGCTCGCCCCAAGCCCAAGCTCACAATGCTCGAAAGATTCAGATTCTATCGACATTATATAAAGACCTTAATGCGATCAAAGAAGTTGCCTATTCGAGGAAAGTTGGATCTTGCGCAGGAAATCTATAACGGTGCTTACAATGGCAACATGCACATAAAGTACGATTTTGGGGAGTTGATCAGGAAGTTGAATTTTAAAAGCCCTCAGCAAGTCCGGTTTGATCACGGAAAGCCGTTTGAGGCGCAGTGGCAGCAGATAGCATCGTTTTTTGATGCTTATGGAAAGGTGTTGTGTAAACCCGCATATGGTGAGCAAGGAAAAGGAATAGTCGAGATCGCAGAGCGATCAGAGCTTCAAGCGTTTTTGAAGTCGTCTGCAGAGGAGTATCTGGTTCAGGAGTTTGTGCGCCCTGTCAAAGATGCGCGGTACATCTATCACCGCGACGCTGATGTGACATATAGGATTTGTTATGAAAAACGGAGAACCATTGTAAAAGGCGACGGGAAGAGCACCGTTTTGGACCTGATTAAGTCCCACCCAGAGCTTCCTAAGCATCTTAAACGCAAGATGCTGAAGACCAACAAGCGTCGCAGTTCAGATTTTCTGGCAAATGGTGTAGAAGAATGCCTCGCGCGGACAGGCAATATTTCCAACGGTGCCTACAGCATTCTTATCAAGAACAAGGAGCTTGCAGCCATCGATTATGTGATGCTAACCCTTATTGATAAGCTGAAAACTGAAAAAGGGATAGCGCTAAGTACCTATTGCTTCGATATCGGGACACTAAAACCCTTTGACGAAAACACCCCGTACCGTATTGAAGACCTGGTGTTTTACGAATTCCAAATACCATTCGGTTTTACCGGCTATACCGATTTGCAGGAGCTTGATGGAATAAGAAATGAAATCCTTTTCATGCTGTCAAACTCTGTGCAACGTAATTGGTTAAATCGGAATCCTAGACTGCCCAAGCCATAGCAGCAGAGCGTAAGTCAGAGCAGTTGCACCCGCATAGGCCGGTACAACTGCTCTGAAGTTTTCATGGCAGTGTTTTACGCATCATTTCAGTTGCAGCCATTGTTCAGATACATATTGACAACGCCACCCACGCCGCCAGCGTTCTGTACCTGAGCAAGCAGTGCATCGGCAGCGGATTGACACAGGCTTTGGTTGTCGGCAATCGAAAAGCCTTCATCGACTCGATTCAAGGCGTTGAGCCCCGACAAATCCGCGAGCTGGTTGTTACCGTGCAACTGCAAATAACCCAGTCGCGTAACGTTATTCAATCCTTCCAGGCTAGTAATCCTTTCGCCAAAAATCGATACACCTTCCAGTGCATCCACCTGAATGGCAGGTAGCGCTGTAATCAGGTTGTAGTTCAGGGTCAACGATCCGGTGATCGCAACATTGTCCAGCGCGCTTAGATCTGACAGCGGGTTACCGAACAGTTGCAGGTGCTTGATGCTGCCAACGGCTTCGATGCCGGTAAGACTGTTCAGGCCCTCGGCAGGTGGCGTTGTGTTGTTGCCGCCATTGATAGTCAGGTAATCCAGATTGCGCACCTGTTCTAGGCCTTGAAGATTGCGTAATTGTCGATTGCGTTCCAGGCTGACGATTCTGACAGACGTCAGGCTATCCAGCGCTTGCAGATTTTGCAGCAGAGGGTTGTTGGCAAGGTAGAGATAGTTCGTCACAGTGGTTAGGCTGTTGAGCCCTTGCAGCGAGGCCAGCTGCGGATTTGTATTGATGCGGATGCTTCCCGTATGGGTCAGTGCGTCCAGGCCAGACAGGTTGGTCAACCGCGAAGGCGTGTTGTGCGACGTAGTGTTGACGTCGATGGCAAGGGTGCCGCCAATCCGTGTCAGTCCGGCAAAACCTTCCAGGCTGGCCAGCGCGGGATTTGATAGCAGATTCAGATCAAGCTGAATGTTTTGCAATGTTTCCACTCCTTTGGTGGAAACCAGTGCGGCGTTGTCATCCAGCGTCAGGCTACCGTCAATGTTGGCCAGCCGGCTGGCGCCAGAGAGATCGGCCAGTTTGGCATTGCCTTTCACCAGCAGGTTGCCATCAATACGTTCCAGTCCGCCGAGGCCGGTCAGATTTTTCAGCACCCGGTTATTCTCGATGATCAATTCGCCCAGTTGGGAAATGGATTCCAGGCCGGTCAGGCTGGTGAGATTACGGTTGTTGCGCAGTTGCAGGCCACCATCCAAAACCAACGCTGCATTAAGATGCAGATCGTTAGCCGTGCGGATCTGGCTGCGATTCACCACCAGATTGCCGCCAATGTGGTTGAGTGAATTCAGTGGCGCTACATCGCGGAAGGTTGTGTCGTCTAGAATCACGTTACCTGTGACATCGCTGATGCCGCTGAGGTTGGGCAAGTCGTTTTTATTGCGCAGGAATAGTGAGGACGGGATCTGCGTGCCCAACTTTTCTACCGGTTTGCTGATTTCCCACGTCACCGAATTCAATGGCAGGTCAATGGGCCAGTCACCTGCAATAACTCGCCGATATAGGGTTACTGCAACTTCGGTGCGAAAATTGCTGAGATCGCTGGCGGTAAAAGTGTGGCGACGCGCCTGCTCCGATTCGCCCGCCAGGTACGCGGTACTGATTGGCTGATTGTTGCTGTCATACTGGATGATCTGCCAGCCGTAATATAGGTCGTTACCGGTATCGCCCGTGACAGAGAAGTCCACCGTCGTGTCCTGGCTCAGGTACATTGTGGTGTGTTGATTGGGCAAACTGGAGCGGATGCCGCCGGCACCGCAGCCGGTCAGCAGCGTCGAAAACAACAGCATGAATGGCAGCGCAAGACGGCCAGAAGGTAGCAAGTGGTTCATGATTTACATTCCTTGTAGATGCGACTGGTTATCTGGCGTCGAGATTAGTTGGATCAGTACGTCTCGACGCGGCTACGCCGCGTTCTGCAGCGCTGGGCGGGAAAGTAGCAGGCAGCAGGACAAAGAAAATCACCCCAAATGGCTAAAATTAACGGGCTCTACCGAAAAGCTTTTATAAACCTATCCGAAAGCTGTGGACTCCATAACCAAATCCGCATGCCGTTTTATAAACATCTCCTAAAATTGACTTATTGTGTTGATGTTGTTGGCTTTGTTATCTCTGGAGTGGAGATCTGATGCGAAGACTGTTGTTCCTGCTGTTTTTTGTGACGGGTAGCGTCGGAGCCGCGCCAACGTTGACAGTGGAGTCGCTGGGTTATGGCGGTGCGGACTTTTCTGGCGCTGCAATGACAGAAGGGCAGATCACCATGCCATTTGTGCGTGGTGGTGCTGATGGTGTGGCAGCGGCCATCAACGAGCAGTTGTTCCAGGGCCAGTTCAGCGTGCCAGCGCCCGTACCCGCCGATGGACATTTCACATTGCCCGCCAATGAAGACGGAACTGCTGGCATGTTCAGCCAGAGTTTCACGGTGACACGCAACGATGATCGCATTCTCTCTATCGCATTCGAGGGTGAAGGTTGTGGTGCTTATTGTGAAAACTACAGCACCTATTACAGCTTCGAGGTGAAAACAGGCAATGTACTGAAGCCGGATACGATTTTCACTGCCGATGGTATGAGCCGCCTGGAGCAACAGCTCGGGCGAGCCAAACATGCAGAACACCGAAAGCTGCTGGCGACGCTGCGGCAGGACTTGAACGCTGCATACCAGAAGCGGGAACAGCCGGATGCCCTCAACGACTTGCAGGAACGCATCAGCCTCAACATCGAGTGTGTCGGTGAAGGAAGACACACCGACCGCACACCGCGCGTGACAGAAACCGGACAGGGATTCGGCTACGACAAATTTGAATTCGGCGAAAAAACCTTTCGCCTGACGCGTGAACGCTGCAGCAACCATGCGATGCGTGCATTGGACGATATTGGCAACTACACACTCGAACTGCCCTACGCGGCATTGTCACCTTATCTCACCGATTACGGCAGACATCTGCTGCTCGACGGACCGGCTGCACCGGTGACAGGGAGCGGTGCGGAGCAGATTGAAGATACCAGCGACGAAGCGGTGCTGTTTTTCCCGCCGCCGCCGGATAGTGCTGCCCGCCTCGTGTGGGTTGTGGGCGGTGATCCGGTACCGGCCGGGGATGGCTGGTGGATACTGGTCTGCGACACGGATTGCGCGCTGCATGCTGCCACATTGCAGGTAAGTCAGACCAATGCGTCTGCCAGTGAAGAGGAAAAAATACCTGCGCAGAAACTACAGTGGACGCCCATGCCCGCCGGCCAGGTTGTGGCAATCTTCAAGCCGGCGGCTGCCAACAGCGCACTTCGTCTGAAGGCCGGTGTGGTCAAGACTATGGACGACGATCTGACATCGTCAGACACGATGACTATCACCATTCCGCTTGATAACGCGCAGACTGCATTGCTGGTACCGCGCGTTGCTTCTGCCGGCGCCGATCGGATCGATCGGCTGGAACTGCGCATCGATGGCAAGCGCCAGGCGTTACCCGGTTACCAGCTGTCCGAGCCGGACGAAGTGCTCGATGACCTGCAAGTCCTTTTGTGGGCGGGTGATCTCGATGGCGACAACAAGCTGGACCTGGTGATCAG
>DATLII010000011.1:0-3935 GCA_035539495.1 Dongiaceae bacterium | reverse complement strand
ACCGCCGCCAGTGGAACCCGCGCAAGCGCCGATGAAGCTGGCCATGATCAGTGTCATCGCCAGCATGGGATGCCAGTTGGCATATTGCGCCACGCCAAAACCGGCGGTGGTGATCACGGATACGGATTCGAACACGGCGTGCCGTAACGCCAGCAGCGGATCATCGCGCCCGGTGGTGGCCAGCAAGCCGATGAACATCAGCAAACTCATGCTGATCAGTATGAAAAAATAAAATCGCACTTCTCCATCGGAAGCGTATTGCCGGAAACTGCGGCGGCGCCAAGCCAGAAAATGCAAACCGAAATTAATGCCGGCCAGCAGCATGAACAACACAGCAACGCATTCGATGGCGACGCTGTCGTAGTAACCCAGATTGGCGTCGTGGGTGGAGAAACCGCCCAACGATACGGTGGAAAAACTGTGACACAGGGCGTCAAACAGATCCATGCCGCAGAACCAGTAACCCAGCGCACAGATCACAGTGAGCGCGACATACAGATACCAAAGCGAACGCGCGGTTTCCGTTACTCGCGGCGTCAGTTTGCTGTCCTTCACCGCACCCGGTGTTTCCGCCCGATACATCTGCATGCCGCCAACCCCCAGCATGGGCAGGATCGCCACCGCCAACACAATAATGCCCAACCCGCCCAGCCATTGTTGCTGGTGGCGATAGAACAGCAAAGACTTCGGTAAAGTGTCCAACCCAATCAGCACGGTGGCGCCGGTCGTCGTAAAGCCGGACACGGATTCGAACAGGGCATCGGTGAACGACAGATGCAAATCCTGCCCCAGCAAATAAGGTAAGGCACCGAACAGACTCAGCGCACTCCAAAACAGCGCCACCACGATGAAGCCGTCGCGCACGCGCAGTTCCCGGCGTCGGTTTTGCACCGGCAGCCAGCACAACAGACCGCACACCAGCATGGTCAAAAACGAGAACAGAAAACGCAGAATGCCGCCGTCACCATACAAAGCAGCCACCACCGCAGGTACCAGCAGCGTGCCGCTGTAGATCATCAGCAGCAGGCCCAGAATGCGCAGGATGGCGGTGAATTGCATCGCAAGTGACCGTCAGAAGAAGGTGATGCCGACCTGGAACAGACGCTCGACATCCTGGATGCGGCGCTTGTCGATCAGGAACAGAATCACGTGGTCTTCCGACTTCACCACGATGTCGTCGTGGGCAATCAATACTTCGTTGTTGCGCACGATGGCGCCGATGGTGGTGCCTTCCGGCAGATCGATATCGCCGATGGCTTTGCCCACCACCTTCGAGGATTTTTCATCACCGTGGGCAATGGCTTCAATCGCTTCCGCCGCGCCCCGTCGCAGTGAATGCACGTTGGCCACGTCACCCCGCCGTACGTGCGTGAGCAAACTGCCAATGGTGGCCTGTTGCGGCGAAATGGCGATATCGATATCACCGCCTTGCACCAGATCCACATAGGCCGGGTTGTTGATCAGCGTCATCACCTTGCGTGCGCCCAGGCGTTTGGCGAGCATCGACGACATGATATTGGCTTCATCATCGTTGGTGACAGCCAGGAAAATATCCGTGTCTTCGATGTTCTCTTCCAGCAGCAAATCCTGATCCGACGCATTGCCGCGAATCACCACGGTCTTGTTGAGCTTTTCCGCCAGAAACGCACAGCGACCGGGGTTGCGTTCAATGATCTTCACCTGGTAGCGGTTTTCCAGCGCGTCACACAGCCGCTCGCCGATATTACCGCCACCCGCGATCAGGATTTTCTTGTAGTTGTGTTCCAGTCCGCGCAACTCACTCATCACGGCGCGGATATGATTTTTTGCGGCGATGAAGAACACCTCATCGTCTGCTTCTATTACCGTGGTGCCTTCGGGAATGATCGGGCGGTCGCGACGGAAAATAGCGGCGACGCGCGTATCGATGCTGGGCATGTGCTGGCGCAGGAACCGCAGCTCGCGGCCCACCAGCGGCCCGTTGAAGTAGGCACGTACCGCTACCAACTGGGCCTGGCCTTCGGCGAAATCCAGCACCTGTAGTGCGCCGGGATGTTCGATCAGACGGGTGATGTAGTGGGTTACCACCTGTTCCGGGGAAA
Source organism: Dongiaceae bacterium (assembly GCA_035539495.1). Taxonomy (GTDB): domain Bacteria; phylum Pseudomonadota; class Gammaproteobacteria; order Pseudomonadales; family Ketobacteraceae; genus Ch67. The sequence goes on along the minus strand of DATLII010000011.1, from coordinate 1,854 downwards.
TGATCACGTCGATGGGAAACGCGTCGAGGCCAAACAGGCCATTGCGATTCAAATAACTGGCGGACCGCACCCGTGCAATTTTGGTGGGGGTGCGGTGCAGTGAATACGCCACCTGACACGCCACCATATTGATCTCGTCGCTGTTGGTGACGGCGATCAGCATGTCGGCATCGTCGGCGCCGGCCTGGCGCAATACGCTCGGATACGACGCCATGCCCTGCACCGTGCGGATGTCGAAGCGGTCCTGCAATTCATGCAGGCGTTCGGCGTTGGTGTCCACCACGGTAATGTCGTTGTGTTCGCTGGCCAGATTCGCTGCCAGGGTACCGCCCACTTGTCCTGCGCCGAGAATGATGATTTTCATAGGGGACCGTTTTGTGTTGGAGATCGCCGCGTTGATTGAGCAAGGATTTTGAGCGTTCATTACGGTTGGGTGGCGCAGCACGCGGTGATCGGATTCAGGACACGCCGCGAGTACATCCCTGTAGGCTCGTCCGCGGCCATCCCTGGCCGCAGACGGTCCTGAATCCGATCACCGCATGCTGCTTCGGTCTAAGCATGGTGCCACGTACTTGTTCCGTTTCGGCGCGCTACAGAATCTAAATGGCACTCGATCTTTTTGATCCTAGCACAGCAACACGAATCGAATTACTCAGCGCCCTTCTTCACCCGCGCATAAAAGAATCCATCATGCCCGCCACTCTGCGGAAATAGCTGCCGCCCACAATCCGCTGTCTCACCCCAAGGCCCCAGAATCAGCTCTTCCACCGCATTCTTCTGCTGCTTCAGAAACCCATGCACCACCCGCATATTTTCCTGCGGCAACACCGAGCAAGTCGCATACAACAACGTGCCGCCCGGCTTCAGCAAACCAAACGCCATTTCCAGTAGCCGTAGCTGCGTCGCTGCCAGTTTGCTGATATCGCTCCGCTTGCGCAGCCATTTGATATCCGGATGACGCCGGATCACACCGGTCGCGGAACAGGGCGCATCCAACAGAATGCGATCGAATTTCTCACCCTGGTAATGGGTCGCGTATTCTTCCAGTGTGGAATGCACGATCGACGCCGACAACTGCAGGCGTTGCAGATTCTGCTCCACCCGCTGCAGGCGATGCGCGTCCGCATCCAGCGCGATCAACTCGCCGATAGCCGGTTGCAGCTCCAACAGATGACAGGTTTTACCGCCAGGCGCCGCGCAAGCATCCAACACCCGCTCACCCGGCTGAGGATTCAGCAGGAACGCGCTTAGCTGCGCGGCCTCATCCTGCACCGACACCCAACCGTCAGTGAAATGCGGCAACTGCTGCACGTTCACCGCTTGCTCCAGATAAATCGCGCTATCGGCCCACTCACCCGCCCGCGCCGCAATGTTGGCGGTTTTCAATATCCGCAAATAGTCGTCGCGGGACACGCGCAGCCGGTTCACCCGCAAGCACATAGGCCCCGGCTCATTATTGGCGCGCAAAATCGATTTCACCTGCTCCGGCCAGGCGGCGGATAACGCATCCACCAACCATTGCGGGTGCGCGGTCTGAATCGCCAGAGAATCCGGCAGCTGCTGTTCCAGATTCGGCTTTTCCCGCTGGGCGCTGCGCAACATGCCGTTGATCACTTTTACCGCCCATTCTTTTTTCAGCTGACGGCAGGCCTCCACCGTTTCCGCAATGGCCGCGTGATCAGGAATACGCAGGTAGAACATCTGGTACAGACCGACTAACAGCAGCGCGTGCAAATCGGCATCGCGTTCTTTGAAAGGCTGACGGATCAGCGGCGCCGCCAGCTTGTCGAGCCGGGTATACCAGCGACAGACACCGAAGCAGATTTCCTGCACCAGGCCCTGATCCTTTTCCTG
>DATLII010000010.1:0-9361 GCA_035539495.1 Dongiaceae bacterium | reverse complement strand
AGCTCATCCAGACTGGCGTCGTCGATGAAATTCTTGGAGTAATCAACGAACAGATTGCCCACTTGAGCGGAATACTGTGTAAAGCGCTGGCTATTCTGATCAAACAAAGCGGTGAGACGTTGGCCTGCCAGTTGCTTTTGCAAAGCCTGCAGGCGTTGCCAGGCCGGTGCGGTGACGGGGTTGGGCATGATGGACTCCATGGCAAGTAGGGCAGTGGAACCCCGCGCTGATCCTGCGCGTACTAATGGAAGTCTGCCGACATTAGTCTAGAGACTGATGATGGTCGGCAAATTGATTGTCGTCAATTGGAGTCATTTTCCTATGCTAAAGTTACGCCAGCTTTTGCCAGTGGCTATTTTTGTTAAAGTTACCACTGTTTGTTTGTCTTCTCGCCAGCGTGATCCGGATAGCCGATGAATTTGCTTTTTGCCTGCAGCGAACTGTTCCCTCTGATCAAAACCGGCGGCCTGGCGGATGTATCGCAGTCGCTGCCTCTGGCGCTGCATCAAGCCGGCGTGGATGTGACCCTGATATTGCCGGCTTATCGCTCTGTGCTGGCGCAGCTGCCGCCGCCCCTGGCGCTGTATGAGGTGGATGACCCATTTCTGCCAGCCCGCACCCGGCTGCTGGAGCAGCGTTTTCCTGGTACTGATATTCGCTTGTTGTTGGTACAGCCCGGTGATCTGTTCGATCGTGACGGCGGCCCTTATTCCGATGAGCAAGGTCTGGATTGGCCCGACAATGGTGGCCGTTTTGCTGCCTTCAGCCGGGCGGTGGTGGCCTTGCTGGCGGGACGCTGTCAGCCGCTGCTGCCTGTCTTTGATGTGGTGCATTGCAATGACTGGCAGACCGGCCTGGTGCCTGCCCTGGTAGCGCTGGAGCGGTTGCCGGTGCGCACCTTGTTCACCATTCATAACCTGGCCTACCAGGGAATTTTCCCCCGCACCGAGTTCGACGCCCTGGCGCTGCCTGCGCATTGGTGGCATTACGATGCGCTGGAGTTTTACGGCAACTGTTCTTTTCTGAAGGCGGGAATCGTGTTCGCCGATGTAGTCACCACGGTCAGCCCCACGTATGCCAAAGAAATTCTGCAGGAACCTTTGGCTTGCGGCATGAGTGGTCTCCTGCAATACCATCGCCACAAGTTGCACGGAATTCTGAATGGTGCCGACTATGCGCTGTGGAATCCGGCCAGTGATTCCCATCTGCGCTTTCGCTACGACGCCGACAATCTGCCGGAAAAATTGCACAACAAACTGGATCTGCAACGTCAACTGGGTTTGCGCCTGGGCCAGTCGATTCCGCTGCTGGGCGTAGTGAGCCGGCTGGTACACCAGAAAGGTGCCGATTGGATCATCGAGGCCATGCGACAGTTGAACGACGACCGCTTGCAATGGGTGGTGTTAGGTACGGGCGATCGCGCAATCGAACGGGAATTGCAGACACTGGCATTGGCGGCGCCGAAGCGAATCTCGGTCAACATCGGCTATGACGAAACCCTGGCTCATCGCATCGAGGCGGCGGCGGATGTTTTTGTGATGCCGTCGCGCTACGAGCCCTGCGGATTGAATCAGATTTACAGTTTGCGATATGGCACCTTGCCGTTGGTGCGCGCCACAGGCGGCCTTGCTGACACAGTGGTGGACATCAGCGACGAGAGTCTGCGGCAAGGGCACGCCACCGGTTTTGTCTACCAGGGCGATACGACCGCTGACTTGGTGCAGTGTATCCGTCGCGCCACTGGCTTTTTCACCCGGCGTAAAACCTGGGAAAAATTGCAGCGCGCCGCCATGGCTCAGCATTTCGATTGGCGACAGAGCGCGCAGGCATATTTGGCGCTGTATCAGCAGCGGGATGCGTTGGTCTGAAATCGTTGTAACGGCTGTATCCGCAAAACAATAACAAACTCCGGAGAACCGCCCATGTCGCGCCTGATTCTGTGGACGTTGCTGCTGGCTTTGACCGGCTGCAAGCACAGCGTGGAAATGACATTCGATCTGACCGGCGACGGTAACTTCTACGCCAACGGTTTTCCCACTGACCTACGTGTGACGGCCGATGGGCACCTGGATTTGCGCGGTTTCCACCGTATGAACCATCCGATGACGCGGCGCTATGTCACGACAATCGAGCAGCAGATTCAGGGCTACACGCTTAGCATGCCCATTTACCTGCCGTTTACCGCCGCTTTCGACATGACACGATTGCCCTCGCGAGACGTGGATTTCCTGGCAGATGATGCGCCGGTGCAGCTGGTGAATATCGATCCGGATTCTTCTGCTTATGGCCAGCGTCAACCGATCAGCGTGACGCAGACCTGGCAACCTGATCGATATCGCCCCCATCATTTGCTGCAAATTCTGCCCACCTTGGGGTTGAACCTGTTGCCCAACACCCGATACGCAGTTCTGGTGAATGACAATATGCCGCTGCATGAAGGCGGTGAGCTGCATCAACATGCGGTGCTGGCACAATTGCTAAATGATGCTCCGCCGTCAACGGTGATCGCCGCATCCAATTTGCAGCGTGCGTATAGGATGTTTGCGCCGCTGCGAAATTATTTGGCGGCGCAGTCGATTGATCCAGGTCGCATTGTCGGTGCCACGATCTGGACCACAGGCGATCCCACCGCTCAGCTATTCGCTGCGGCCAATGTTGTAGCGCAGTGGCCTGCGCCGGCAGTGCATGGATTGCGTCGCGTGGCGCAATTTCAGGATTACTGCGTACTTCAGGGCAGCATCGAGATTCCCGGTTTTCAACGCGGCGCACTGCCGTACTTTTATCCCGGCAACGGCGGTGACATCGAATGGGATGATTCTGCTGATTCCGAAAATAGCGGCGCGCCCAAAGTACAGTACTGGCGTCATGCGCCGCTGATGATTACGGTGCCGCGCCAGCCCATGCCGAACGCAGGCTTTCCATTATTGCTATATAACCACGGCACCGGCGGCACTGCCGCGGAGGTGTATCAGCGTGGCGCGATAAACGCAGCGGGAGAACAGGATCAGCAAGGCGGCCCCGCGCGTGTTGCGGCCATTCACGGTTGGGCTAGCGCCAGTATGGGTGGTCATTTGGGGAGCGAACATCTGCAAGGGCCGCTCGAGGTGGACGGCTATATCGCCTACAACTTTTTCAACCCGGTAGCCTGGCGTGGCAATCTGCAGCAAATGGCGCTGGAACGGGTGATATTGCGACGCGGATTGAATGCCCTGCAACTGGATCCTAATTTGTGTCCTGACGCCACGAATGCAGCAAGTGATCCGCTCCACTTCGATTCCGACATGCAAGCCGTAATGGGACAGTCCCTCGGCAGTTATATCGGTGGCATTCAGGCCGCCATTGATCCGGACCCATACCAGGCGCTGATTCAAAGTGGCGCTGGCGGCAGTTGGATTGAATTTGTATTTGGCCCGGTTGATCCGATTCCCTTGCAACAAGTAGTGGAAGCGGCGGCTTTACAATTTACGCCCATCGAACATCTGGACCGGTTTCATCCTATTCTGATGCTGGCGGAAATGCTGGTAGGCAGCGCCAATAATATTCTCTACACCGACCATCTGCTGCGAAAGCCCACCAAAAAGCCACCGCATATACTGGTGATCGAAGGGCATGGTGATCGGCAGGTACCCGAAAATATCCAGCGGCCGCTGTTATTGTCGTTGGGTGTAGAACCCGTGGGCGATGATGTGGGCTCATCGGAAAAAGACAGTGTGTTCTGGTATCTGCAGGAACAGGGTGCGCAAACCTGGGCGTTTCCGGTTGCAGAAAATCGACAGGTCGAAGGCTATGGCAGCCGCACAGCCGTGGTGGTGCGCTACGAACCCGACGGCACACCTGGGCAGGATGGCCACCATGTCGCATTCCAGCTGGACGCACCCAAGCATCAGTATGGATGCCTGCTGCAAAACCTGAGCGAGGGGCGGGCGCCGGTGATTATGCAGGGTGGCAGCGAGGCTGATCCCTGTCTGTAGGCCCCCGAGAGTATCCGCTGACAGACCTTCTAGAGGTGCCGGCCGAAATGTGAATTTTCCACATTTCAGGTCTGATCGGAAGGTAGACGGCCATTGACGATGGACAAGTGAATAGGCTGAAGGTATGAATTGAGGCTACGCCTTTGGAACCTAGCCTGCGTGAGTCGCACGATGTGCATCTTTCTGGCTCGACCTTGGGTAGGGGGATTTCAAAAACAGCACAACGGGGCAGCACTGAATGCAGCCCGTTCGCGCCGGGTTTATTCAGGTTTCTAAAACAATATGAAATACGTATTTTTGTTTTTTGGCTTAGTCATAGGCGTCTTCTGGTCACAGTTTTATTCCAAGCTTGATACCCAATTCGCTTCCAAACTCGAGTCCGAGTTCGGACGGTTGGTGAATAGCGCTTTTTCCTATCAGGAACAGCTCAGGCAAACCGCAGAGGCATCCGCTAAAAAGCCGACGGTACGCAAAGCCGTCGAAGCTCAAGCGCCAGCGAACGTTGCAGATGCTCCAAAAGTGGTAGACGCTACCACACCCAAGAAACAAGTCATCATGTACGCCACTTCCTGGTGTGGCTATTGTAGAAAAGCACGCGAGTATTTTAAAAGCAGCGGCGTTTCCTACATCGAATATGACATCGAAAAAGACGAGACCGCCAAGCGAATGCATGAATTGCTCGGTGGTGGCGGCGTTCCATTGATCGTTTACAACGGCAAAAAGATGAGCGGCTTTTCACAGAAAAAGTTCGTGGCTTTTTATCGGTAGGTTTCAAAATGATTCAACAGGCCGCGCGCAATGCGCGGCTTTTTTATTCCAGTGAATCCCGCAGCTTGTGCGTACAGTTAGATCGGCATATTTTTAACTGTAAATATATACAGTGTAATATTCCTGTGCTATACCTATTCGTACGCTTTCCCGCCAGCAAAAGGACTTGCCCATGAACAAAATAGTGGATACCCCCAAGCCGCCTTATTACGCCGTGATCGCGCCGGCGGAATTGAGCGAGGACATCGTCGGTTACCCTGAGATGGCGCAAAAGCTGATTGAAATCGCACAGGATATTCCCGGGTTTATCGGTATCGAATCCAGTTACATGCGTGGGTTTGTCTTGGCGGTGACCTATTGGGAATCGCTCGAGGCCATCCAGAACTGGCGCGTCAACGCCCACCATGTTATCGCCAAGCAAAATGCAAAAACCAAATGGTTCAAGAAATACTTCACTCGCATCGCCAAGGTAGAAATGGCGTATTAAGGGCGTGAACGAAAAGCCATTGCCTGGCTCCAGGTTCAGGTCCTTGGGAGGCAACGATGCAGATGCTGATCAATATCGACGTACCGGATTTGCGTCAGGCGCAGGAATTCTATTGTGCTGCGTTTGATTTGACGTTGGGTCGCCAGCTCGGTGATGAAGTGCTGGAACTGGTGGGGGGAACCGTCCCCATCTATCTTTTGCAAAAAGCCTCTGGTTCACCGGCGGTTATTCATAAAACACTGACCCGGACTTACCAGCGCCATTGGTGTCCGATCCATACGGATATTGTGGTCGATGATATCGAAGCGGCCGCTATCAAGGCGGTGGCAGCAGGCGCGCTGCAGGAGCAGCCGATCCAGGTTTTTTCCTGGGGCAAGTTGGCCTTGTTTGCAGACCCTTTCGGACATGGCTTTTGCCTTATCCAGTTTGTCGGTCGCGGTTATGATGAAATATCGGTACACTCTTCCGTCATGTAACTTCAATTACTGACTGTCCGATTTATCCTTATGAAGAAGTGGGTCCTGATTCTGCTTGCGCTGTTCGTTGTCCAGAAGTGGGATGCCATTCAGCTTTATTTCAATCCGCCCGCACCACGCCCGCCGGGGGCTCCCAGTGAAGTGATTCTGTACGCGACGTCCTGGTGCGGTTACTGCGCCAAGACCCGTGAGCTATTGCAGGAAAACAAGATCGACTACCAGGAATTCGATATTGAAAAGTCCTCGGAAGGGCGGGCCAAGTACGAAGCATTGAATGGGAGTGGCGTGCCGCTGTTGGTGATCAACGGTACGGTAGTGCGAGGCTACAATGAAAGCAGGATTCTGGAACTGACTCGATAAAATCTAAAAACTGATCAAGGAGGAAAACACCATGCCTACCCATACCGTCCGTTTTCACCGGGTTTTGCGCGCGCCGCCAGAGCGGATCTTTCGCGCCTTTCTCACGCCGGATGCCATGGCCAAATGGTTGCCGCCTTTTGGCTTTACCTGCAGTGTCCATCACATGGATGCAAAAATCGGCGGCTCCTTCCGCATGTCCTTCACCAATTTCACTACCCAGAACAGCCATTCTTTCGGCGGTGAATATGTGGAGCTGGTGCCCAATGAGCGGCTGAGCTACACCGACACCTTCGATGATCCTAATTTGCCTGGTGAGATGAAGACCACGATCAACCTGCGCGCGGTGTCGGTGGGTACTGAAGTGAATATCGTGCAGGAAGGAATTCCCGAGCCGATTCCACCGGAAGCCTGTTATCTGGGATGGCAGGAATCCCTGGTTCAGTTGGCGCAATTGGTGGAGCCGGAAATCCGCGAGTAAGCGGAGTCCGGCCACGTTGCTTCAAGTCAACATAACCGCGTGAATGAGCGGTGTCAGCGTCGCCGACGGAACCAGACCAATACCAGAAAAATGGCCAATGCTCCCCACGCCAGATGGGATGGGGACAGTTCGGAGTCTGCCGCCGCCTGAATGTCCGGCGGCATGTCTCCCTGGCCAGCCGTCACTTTCACCAGCAATGGCTGGATGCCTTCCGCCACTTCCACTGACACCAGTAGCAGTGGTTCGTTATTCCCCATGGGCCCGTATTTCTTCACCTTGATGCCTTGCAGGATGGCGCCGCGCTTTTCATTCAACGCCACATAGGCCGCATACAGTTCAGGACCCATGACCTCGGCCAACTCTTGCGGTGTGCGCTTGCCTACCTGCGCTTCCAACTGGGTGCCGATGGTACCCGCCGATTTCGTTTGCTGCAGTTTATCCGCCAAAAACACCACTTTTAGATCCTTGATATCCACCGGCACGCCTTCCGGCGAGCCCTCCAGTACGATCTTGCCAACCGGCTCGTCCGCGGCGGACACGGCGATCAACTGGTAAGCCACCCATATCGGCTTGTTGGGATCAATAGCGCCGGTGATGGGTAGCTTGAGATGGGGCCCCGGCGATGAGGGTGAAAGTGGCATGATCAACTGATCCTGCGCCAGAACGCCAGCCTGGACGGGCAGGGCGAAGAGGCTACACAGAATCAGGAAACAGGCTGGTGCAATGCGTGGACGAAAAAGCTCAGTCAGGTTGTCACGCAAATGAAACAGGGCGGACAGAAAAGTCAGGCGCATTTTGCTTTCCAAACGATGAATAACGACAATGAGCACGGCCCTGGCGCTGCACGTGCTTCCCCCATCACCAATGTTAGCGCAGAACGGTCGTTGTCCCAGCGTTTCCGGCAACAGAGGCCGACGGATTCACTTTTTTTACAGGGAGTCGATGTTGAATGAATACCACTGCCACGCGCTGGCTTAGCCGCCTTACCCGGCATTCTGCCGCTACCGTCAATCTGATTTGCTTTCCCTTCGGTGGTGCCGGCGCCTCCGCTTATAAACCCTTATCAGGCCGTCTGCCTGCGGATGTGGAGGTCTGGTCGGTCCAGTTGCCCGGCCGTGAGAATCGCTTCGCCGAACCCTTTGTGCTTAACGCCGACGCTGCGGTGCAAGAAATTTCCGCCGAGATCGATCGGCTGGGATTACAACGATTGGTGTTCTTTGGACACAGCATGGGATCGGATTTGGCGGTGTTATGCGCCCAGTGGCGGCAGCAGCAGGGGCGTGGACCGTTGCGGGGGCTGGTGGTATCAGGCAACAAACCACCCCATATCCCCCTCGACAAGTTTTGGGCCGATGCTCCGCTACCGGCATTGATACAGCATGTATTGAATTTCGGTGGTATCTCGCCCGAAGTGCTGGGCGATCCCGAGTTTGCATCCATTTACCTGGAAAAACTGCGCGCCGACTATCGGCTGTATGAAGGAATGGGTACCCGTGTGGCGGTGAGTCTCGATGCGCCATTGTGGGTGGTTCAGGCGGATGCCGATCCCTTACTGGAAGCAGTGGATGTGAACGAATGGCGCTATCACTCCAATCGGCCTTATCAGTTGCGGAAGGTGACCGGTGGCCATTTTTATTTTCAGGCGGACGTGGCGCCACTGGCGGCCATTCTGACAGACGCGTTACAACTAGCCTAAACGTCGCGGTGTCGATGTGAAAGTGTCGGTATGAAAGTGTCGAGGTGAATATGAAACATTGGTTATTCCTGGCCGTTGCCATACTCAGTGAAGTCATTGCGACTTCAGCCCTGAAAGGCAGCGACGGTTTTTCCCGTTTATGGCCGTCATTGCTGGTGGTGGCAGGTTACGGTATCGCGTTTTATTTTCTGTCGCTCACGCTGAAAGTCATTCCGGTGGGTGTTGCTTATGCTGTCTGGTCCGGCGTCGGTATCGTGCTGATCACGCTGGTGGCCTGGATGTTTATGGGCCAGAAACTGGATCCGCCGGCGCTGGCGGGCATGGCGCTGATTGTGGCCGGGGTAGTGGTGATGAATGTGTTTTCCCGCTCGGTGGCACATTGATGTTCATATGAAAACGCTATACCTCGTCATGCAAGTTGCGCAGAATGAAGCGGCCGCGCCGCAATAGGAGTCAAACAACATGCAACGCAAACACGGAAAGACTAAATGGAAGCTGGGGTTGGTGACGGTATTGCTGGCGCTGAGTGCGTGCACATCGGTGCAGTTGGTGTCCAACTATGATGACGTCATCGATCGAGAAACGTTGGCGTTGCAGAAAAAACTGGACGCCTATTTCATTGCGCTGAAAAGCACCGATGCCGAGCAGCGGCGTTATCGCAATCAACGCAAGTTTTACGAAAGCGTGGTGGTAGATCTCAATTCCTTGCAAGTGCGGGCGCAAGGTATTTACCGTAATGGCAAAACCGTCGAGCAATTCGATCTGGTAGAGGAAAATCTGGCCTATCTACTGTTGCTGCATAAAGGTTGCGTTACCGCGCCGCTGACAGACGAGCAGAAGCGCAAAGTGCGCGATAACGGTGTGGATTTGTCCCTGGACTGCAAACGCGAATTTGGTGCCACCGCCGATGTGGCAGGGCGCGGTGAACAAGCGCTGAATCCGCTGCTGGTGTCGCCGCTGCAAGCGCAATTCAACCAGCAACTAGGTGCCATCATGGCGCTGGAAATGGCCAAGAAACGCGGCGACGCCGAATAATGCGGAATGCTCAGTTAAGGAGGAACAAATAATGGCCACAATCGATGTGACACAGGTTTTTTCCAGCATGCTGGGCGCGGCCAAGGCGAC
>DATLII010000009.1:0-2651 GCA_035539495.1 Dongiaceae bacterium | reverse complement strand
TTGCGGCGTCCACCTGACCCAATTAAATTTATCAGCTCAGCGTTTTTTCGAAAACGTATTTGGGGCGTGTTGGACGAATCTTGTTGAAAGATTCTTGGGGCAAGCATGTTGATCCGAAGGGATGTCCACGTGTGGTTTGGCTTGTTTCTCTGTGCGAGCGTGGCTGGTGCAAGCCTGGCGCAGGCTGCTGAGCTGCCGGAGCATTCTTCGTCCGCTGCGTCTCTTCCCGCCGATCATTTTCTTACGCATTTCCAGCAGATTGATCTGATCGATCAAACCGGTCAGGCCTTCCAGCCTGATCGCCTGACAGGGCGCGTGCTGCTGGTCAGTTTCATCTATACCCGTTGTGCGTCGGTTTGTTCGCTGCAAACGCGGGTGTTGGCCGAGGTGCTGCAGGCGCTGCCGCCGGATGTTCGCGACCAGGTGCGTTTCGTATCTCTGTCCCTCGATCCCGCGTATGACCGACCGCAGCAATTGCAGCAGTTCGCCGCGACGCAGGGGGCCGACCAGCCGGGCTGGTGGTTTTTGACCGGCGATACTGCGCAAATCCAGCAGTTGACCCACCGTTTGCGACTATTTGATGAGTCGACACCAGAGCAGCCGGCGCAGTTGCCGCTGCATCGCACATCGTTGTGGCTGGTGGATGCGCAGGGCCGGATGCTGCAGCGTTATCGGGGCGATCCGCCGGATCAGGAGCGGCTGGTGCGCGAGCTGACGCAAGTCAGTCGCATGCGGGATGCGTTGTAGAACCCTTTATTTTCGAATCGCTATTTTCACCATTGGGGCAACATCATGATGAAGTTGAAGTCTGCGGCGCGTCGCGGGAACGGACGCCTGAGTCTGCTGGCAATCCTGTTTTGCTGCCTGCCGGTCATGCCGGTTCAGGGCTTGGTGGTGACGCCGGAATCCTGGGTGGCATTGCCGCAGGTGGCGGATCCGTTGCTGACCAATCTCAGTATTCCCGCCGACGCGGCGGTGAAGGGCGTGTGGTCGGGCGTGTACAACTGGCCTATGAACGGGCTGCACGCCGCGTTGTTGCCAGATGGCCGGGTGCTGACCTTTGGCACCACGCCCAATGGCAATGGGCAGAATGGTCGCTATTTCGATGTGTGGAATCCGGCATTGGGAATGGGCACGAACGCCCATAACACGGTGTACGATCCGTCGCGGCAGGATAGTTTTTGCGGAACGTCGACCTACTTGCCCGATGGTAGTCTGCTGCTGGCCGGTGGCAATGACAGTGCTGCCAGCACAATCTATGACCCGTCCTCGCATTCCTCCTATACCGCGACGGCCACGCTGGCGGCTGCGCGCTGGTATTCCACCATGCTCACTTTGCCGGACGGCCGTCCGCTGATTCTGGGTGGCATGGTGCCCTACACGGAAGACATGCGGAACAATCCAGCCCAGGCTATCGCCAACGGTTGGCCGTCGATGACGCCGGAACTTTATGAAAACGGTCAGTGGCGTTCTCTGTTCGGTGCCTACAGCCGGCTGGCGTTCGGACCGGATTATTTGCGCACATCCTATCCTCGCGCCTGGGTGGCGCCGGATGGGCGTGTGTTTGGGATTTCTGCTGAACAAATGTGGTACCTGGATGCGGACGCCAACGGTGGCAATGGTGCAGTGACATCTGCTGGTCCCTTCAAAGGGCCTTACAGTTCCAGTGCGCCGGTGAATGTAGGCGCCACCAATTCGGCGGTGATGTTTGCGCCGGGCAAAATTCTGCAGGTGGGCGGCAACGGTGGTTTCAACGGCGATGCGCTGCCGGGCAGCAATATGGCCACCGTCATCGATATCAATGCCGGTGCGCCGGTGTTGAGCGAGCAGCCGCGCATGGCATTTGCGCGTCGCTATCCCAATGCAACCGTGTTGGCGAACGGCAATGTGGTGATCAGTGGCGGTACTACGTATGGCAATAACAACACAGGCCAGCCGGCGTCGGCGGTCAATACGGTGGAAATCTGGAATTCCGTCACCGGCACCTGGACGACAGGCGACTCGGCGGCGCGTTATCGCGGTTATCACTCCATTACCACGTTGCTGGCGAATGGCACGGTGTTGTCCACTGGCGGCGGTACACCGGGGCCGGTCACCAATCTCAACGCGGAAATTTATTACCCACCTTATCTGTTCGAATCGTTCAACGGCACGTCACGGTTAGCGCAGCGTCCGGTGTTGGCAGCCATCAGCGGGTTGAGCCATGTGCACGGTGCTGAGCTGCAAGTCGATCTGACGACGGAAGATCCGATTGCGCAATTGGCGCTGATTGGTTTGAGCAACGGCACGCATTCATTCAACGGCGGCCAGCGCCGAATTCCGTTGGCATTCACTCAGCAGCAATTTCGCCTCACCGCCACTTTGCCCAATAGCGCCACTGCGCCGCCCGGTTACTATCAGGTGGTGGCCTTGGGAGCTAACGGCGCGCCATCGGTGGGTGCGATCATCGGGATTGGGCCGGATCAGGTGGCGCCGCCGGTGGTGGTATCGCCTTATACGCCGCCGACGCTGGAAGAACCCATTGCCACCCCGGTGATTGGGCCTGGCGAACCGGTTAGCTACAGCATCACGCCAGAGCCTGGCACTACCTACCGCTGGCATTTCAGCGACACGGACACGGCTACCGAATATTCCGAAAATGCAGACGTCAC
>DATLII010000008.1:0-3585 GCA_035539495.1 Dongiaceae bacterium | reverse complement strand
GCCTGCTGTTGCGTCGCCTGCAAAACCTGCGGCCAAGCCAGTGGCAACAGCTGCGCCGGCAGTGGATTCTCGAGCTCGGTGGCTGCAAGGGCTGTCCACCAGCCACTATGTCATCCAGCTACTGGGTGCAGCCGAGGAAACCACAGTGAAGCGCTTCCTGGCCCAGAATCCCAGTCTCAAGCAAGTAACCTATTACCGAACCGTGCGCCAGGGTAAGCCTTGGTTCGTGGTCGTCCAGGGCGATTACCCCGACTATGAGGCTGCCAAAACTGGCATCAAGCGTCTTCCCGCCGCCGTTCAGCAGCAAACCCCCTGGGTGCGTAAGGTGGATGCGGTGCAGAAGGAATTGAAATCCTGAAGCCTGCGGAAGGCGCCTCAGATAAAGCGTTGAAGGCAGGGGGTGGCATCCTGAGGTGCTGCTTCCCTTTTTTGGTAAAAAGTCGCTTTTCGCCTGCCTTTCGTTCGTAGAAGCTTGGTCGTGGCTATAATTGCGGTGCTTAAGTCGACGACCGAAAAGGCATTCCAGAAGCTGGAAACGGGGATTGGGTCGCAATTTGGGCATTTGGCGCTAGACTGAGATAAGCGCTTATTTTTATACGCATATACTTCAATTTGACGCATCGATTCAGCAGCGCTTGCGTGCTGACAATCATTCATGGTGTTTAGGGCATTTTTATGCAATTTGGTTTGAAATTCATCGCTATATTGTTGATGTCATCGTCGATCCTGGTGGGGTGCGGCGGTGACTCCCCCGTTAAGAAAGATGAGGACAGTTCCACCGATGGCGGCACCGATGGCGGCACTGGTGGAGGAGGAGGCGGTGGCACTGGCGGGTCCGGCATTAGTTACCTGCCTTTGAATATTTATGAGGCCTTCCAGGACTTCTCCGGTTTTGACGGGGATGGTCTGATTCGAATTCAATATGAAGCGCCACTGATTCAAAAATTTTTGATCAATCCTGTAGATGCGGGAACGTTGCAATCCGTCACAACGGCTGTTGCCAGTGACTACAAAGTTACGATTGATAACATCGGCATTGATCCGGTAGAAAGTTTTCCAATACTGCAAAAAGTTATCGGAAATCAGGTTCAGCTTCGGACAGCTCTACTGTTCGATATCAGCGGCAGTGTTGCAGCCGTCAATATGAATAGCTTGGCCACTGCGGCCAAAGCGTACATTGATGCTGCGCGGGCTAGTTCGAATTCGGTTATTGCAAGTCAGCAATTCGTTGTATGGGTATTTGCAGATGATATCGTGCCCCTCGTTGCCAGCTTTACCGGTAACGATACTGCGATCAAAACGGCAATCGATCAGGTTGTGACGTTGAATGCGGTCTCTGCTCATGGTTCATCAAGTAATTTGCACCGAGCCATCGTCGAGACCATTGGCAGCTTCAAGGACGATGACTACGACTTCCGTTATGAGCCGGATGATGGTGACACGGATGATAACGACTTGATTGATTACACCTCGGCGGATGGAATATGGCTGGGGCACTTGGTGGTTTTCTCGTCCGGTCCTGATACTTTGCTCGAATTCGATCTGGATGCCATGAATAATGCGGTAGCGTCACAGTCTTTTATGAAATACGACGCGAATTCGACTACTTCGGACTCAATGATCTACATGAAAAAGGCAGTCTTCTACTATGTGGTCGGAGGCGCTACGGCAGGGGCCCCCTATCTGAATTTGAGTATTTTGGCAGAACGAACCACCGGAATTACGTCCGCGACAGGGTATGGTTTCGGCTCGGGTCTAGTGCAAAATCAGATTACTGCAATCGGAAGTAGGCTAGATCTGCAAAACCAGTACGTTTTCCGTTATGCCTTCTTGCCGAGACTCGAAGATCACACTGCAGTGTTTTCATCCAACGCTACGGGACATAATTATTCGCTTACCACGGATCTCGACGAAGATGATATCAACGCTGCAGGTAGCTTGGTTCCTCTTGTAGAAGTGACCGGCCCCAACGGAGAGTATATTTCAAAAGACGCTATTTCATTGGTGGGTACGATATCGCTATCTGAAGCCAGTACCTTCAGGGCGGCGGCCCGCTGGACAACTGAAGTGCCTGATGTCAGCGATATCAGCTGGACTGCGTCCAACCTGACGGGTTCGGTTAATAGTGATGGTTCCTATACGGTCACCGCTATCACTGGCTCTCCTGCCACGCTTCAGGCCACCATTGCGCTTGATACAGGTGCAGAGAGCGATGTCATCGAACTGAATAACTAAAACTTGATGCGCCGGCCTCTTTCCCGGGCTCACTTTGGCTGTGTGGTGCTAAAGTGATCCCGGAAGGTTGGTTTCTCGAACTTCCGGTACTCGCATTACGTCCCGTCGGCCAACTTCTTGCAAGCAAAATCAAGCCGATAACTCCCTCCGGTCGTGCCCCGGCCCGGTTCCGTTTGTCTGCACCCATCTTCGCATGTAAAATGGCTCTCCATTTTTGCCCGGCGGTTACATAAGCCTGCGAAGATAACTACCAACCCATTGATTCCTCTGGAAAAAGGGCGTTCGCTGTGATGAGTGCACAGAGTGGTGGGCTCTACCACCCTGACCAGTTCCGAGACAACTGCGGCTTCGGCTTGATTGCCCACATGGAGGGCAAGGCCAGTCACAACCTTTTGCAAACCGCCATCGAAGCGCTCACCTGCATGACGCACCGCGGTGCTATTGCGGCCGACGGCAAGACTGGCGACGGCTGCGGTCTGTTGTTCAAGATGCCGGAGTCCTTTTTCCGTTCCATTGCAAAAGAAAAATTTGGTCGGGATCTGACAAGCCAATTCGGTGTGGGCATGGTGTTCCTGTCCACCGATGCTGCCCGTGCCGCGCACGGCAAGCAGGTATTGGAGCGGGAGCTGGTAGAGCAGGGCCTGGAAGTCGTGGGCTGGCGCTTGGTCCCCACCGATGCGGGTGTGTTGGGACGGATAGCTCTGTCCAGCCTGCCGGCGATCGAGCAGGTGTTCGTCAACGGCGATCAGATGTCCAGCGTCGAGCTGAATCGCCGTCTGTTCTTCGCTCGTCGTCTGGCCGAAGCCAAACTGCGCGATGACAAGGATTTTTACGTCGCCAGCCTGGCGTCCACCGTGGTGTCCTACAAGGGCCTGATGATGCCCAAGGACCTGCCATCCTTCTACTTGGACCTGGCCGACGAGCGTATGGAGACCGCCATCTGCGTGTTCCATCAGCGCTTCTCTACCAATACGCTGCCGCGCTGGCCGTTGGCGCAGCCGTTCCGCTTCTTGGCTCACAATGGTGAAATCAACACCATCATGGGCAACCGCAATTGGTCTGTTGCCCGTACGCCGAAGTTCACGTCGGACCTGCTGCCCGATTTCGAAGAGATCAAACCCCTGGTGAATCGCAACGGTTCAGACTCCTCCAGCCTCGACAACATGCTGGAGCTGCTGGTCACCGGCGGTATGGACATCTTCCGCGCTGTGCGCATGCTGGTACCGCCGGCCTGGCAGAACGTGGAAACCATGGATGCCGATCTGCGTGGCTTCTACGAATACAACTCCATGCACATGGAGCCTTGGGACGGTCCTGCCGGTCTGGTAATGACTGACGGCCGTCATGCCA
>DATLII010000007.1:0-4707 GCA_035539495.1 Dongiaceae bacterium | reverse complement strand
GACGCTTCCGGTGAAATCAGCATCAGCTGCCTGCGACCGGTTGGGCTGGTGGCGCAGGCTGCGAGAATTACGGCAATACACATCAGCACGGAAATACACAACGGATAGGGAGCACGTTTCAACATAGGGAACACCGATGGGGTTTAGTATTGGGTTAACAGACACATTAACCCTCACAACCCGTGCCCTGACAAGTACGTGCGCTAATTCCCCCTTCTTCAAACCGCCTCGGCCACGGGATTCGTACGGAATTCCAGCTGCAGTTTCTTCACCAGCGCATCCATCCGTTGCTCGGCCGATTTGACGGATTCCGCGAGCAGTTCGCCACCGGCTTCCTGGTTTTCCACCGCGATCCGATGGACGTTGGTGATACCGATAAACCCGAGCACGGTAATCAGGTTCGGTTCAAGGTGATTCATGTGCGCCAACGCAGCGCCCGGCTCGAAACCGGCGCCACCCCGGGCGGAGAGAATGACGGCGTGGCGCGGCCGGTCATTCAGTTTGGGAATGAATGGATCTTCAGGTTTGGCAGGATCGTATTCCACCGTGCGGCCCATGCGTACCACCAGATCGACCCAGGCTTTCAGTGTGGCGGGCATACCAAAGTTATAGAGCGGCGCACCAATCACCAGGATATCTGCAGCAATGAGTTCATCGATCAACTGGTCGCTTTCTGCCAGCACTTGATTCATCCAGGGCGCCTGCCGTTCAGTGGGTGTGAAGGCGGCCTGAATCCAATCGTGGGTGATGAAGGAGGGCGGTATTGCACCGATGTCCCGGTGGGTGACGGTATCGTCGGGGTGGCGGGACAGCCAGCGGCTGACGAACTGGTGCGTGAGTTTGCGGCTGTGGGAACCGTGTTCGTTGGTGCCGGCAAAGCCGGGACGGGCACTGGCATCGAGTTGCAGGATATGGGTCATGGCGAAGCTCCTGTTTGGCGTTTGATATGAGCAGGTTTGATATGAGTTGAATTCATCTGTGTTTGGCAGCAAACTCAGGCTATCGCCCTGCAATATAAGGCGACAAACGATCATTTCTTTTGCCTATAGATGAACAAAACTCAACTATGACCCCGCGTTGGTTACCCTCCCTTTCGGCTCTCCGGGCTTTCGAATCTGCAGCTCGTCATGAGAGTGCCAAGCAGGCCGCGCAGGAGCTTTCTGTCACGGCCACGGCGATCAGCCACCAGATTCGCGGGCTGGAAGAGGCGCTGGGGGTTGCCCTGTTTGTACGTAAGCCCCGGCAGCTTGAACTGACACCCCAGGGGCGGGAGCTGCAACAAGTGCTGGAAATGGCGTTCGATAGCATCGGTAGTGTTGTCGAGCGTCTGAAAACGACACCGGCGCGCCAGACAGTCACGATCTCGACGACGCCGGCGGTTGCGGTGCGCTGGTTGCTGTCCTGGGTGTGCATGCTGCGGGATTCGCATCCGAATATTGATCTGCGTTTTCATGCATCTCACGAACCCGTAGCGCTGGATGGAGTGACTGCCGATCTCGCCATTCGCTATGGCGATGGTCGCTGGCCGGGGCTGATCGCGGAGAAGCTTTTCGACAATTTATTTATTCCCGCCTGCAGCCCGCATTTAAAACTGCATGATGTGGCGGACCTGCCCAAACACCCGCTGATTCACTTCCGCCCGCAGGGTGCATTGTCATCGCCGATGGATTGGACCGTCTGGCAGAAACTGGCGAAAGTGCCGGAACTGGATGTCAGCGCGGGATTGATTTTTTCGGATGAGACTCACGCTATCTCCGCTGCCATCGGAGGGCAGGGCGTCGCGTTGATGAGCCGCCAGTTGATCGAAGATGAGTTGAAGGAAGGCCGGCTGGTACAACCGTTTGGCCCGGAATTGCAGGGTAAACCCTTCTTCCTGGTTTATCCGGAAAGCCGGCGCCACGAGCCAACCATTATGGCCATCCGCGATTGGGTGATGAATGTGCCGGGAGGGATTTGTTCGGGGAATTAACGCCTATAGCCTATTGCGCAGGCAGGCCTTCTTGCCGACGATAGGCCCCTGCGCTGGCGATGGCCTCATCCTGCACGCTTACGCATTCCATGGCGAACGTTTTCGCCCTCTATCTGATATCGTGACGCAAAGGCAGTGTTTTATATGGCTCGGGGTTATGTCTGGAAAATTGCAACATCATTACTGTGGATGGGCTGCATGATTGTTTCGTTGCACGCACGCGCTGGGGATCAGTTGGTGGCGGAGGGCCTTGCGGTTGAGATGGTGGAAGGTCTTGATCTTACTTACCAGATTCTGCCGTCTTACGACGAAAACGAAAAAGTGCTGATGGGTTGGAACGGAGACAAAGCCCAATACTTTGTGGGCTTTATGAAGCTACCGCCCGGCTGGTTGGACGCCAACGTATGGATCGCGGGATTCAAGCGTGACATAACCGCAGCCAGTGAGCGTGATACATTTAAGGTCCTGAATCAGGGAACAGCCAAGTCCCGTGGAGGTTTTTCCTATTCATTCGTTGACGTTACGTTCGTGCAGAAAGGTGGCACCCAACTACAGAAAATGCAGGTTCATTTCATTGCAAACAACAAGCATTCCTACGTCGCTACCGCCACCGCCGTAACAGATGCTGGTGAAGCAAAAATGAGAGGCGAGGTGAAACAGATCATCGCCACCGCCTATGCTGTTCGTGCTGACGCATCACTTCCCGCAACGCGCACAGAGGACCGTTATGTGGGTGTTTGGCAAGGCACCACAACCGACGCCAAGAATCGCACGGTCACCATCACCTTCCAACTGAAAGCGGATTTGACTTTCGCTCGCAAGGAAACGGTTGAAGGCGAAAAAGATGCCGTATTTACCGGAGCCTGGTTTGTTTCCGCCAATCAGCTGGTTTGGACCTATCTTTATGGAAAACCCACAACGCTGGACGCCAAAGCGCCCGAAGAAACCGACAATATCACTTCGGTCTCCGAGGAAGAGCTGGTTTTGGTGTCGGCGCAGTCCGGCAAAACCTTGACGTTGGCACGAGCGCAATAACGCATCGTGCGACTGATAAGTATCTCATCGCGTTGAGCGTATTCAGCCGCAAATAGTGCGGCTTCGTCAATCCGTCTTTCGTCTTACCGATCCTGTTTACACGAATGTTAGCGTGACGTTGAGCCTTCCGGCCCATCCCCTTTCGCATTTTCGGATACAGGAGTTCCACCATGTACAAGTCCGCGCTTGCCGCCCTTGCCTTTGGTTTGTCTTCAATGGCAGCAGGCCACGCCGTTGCCGATACCACGTTGTTGCGCTGTTTTTACAAAACCAGTGCGGATTCCACGAATACGGATTTCAGTTACGAATGGGGGCTTAAAACCAGCACCAACTCTCTGCCTGTTACGCTATCGGGCAACTGGTGGAAGAATGCGGCGATGAATGATCCCGCCAATATGTTTTTCACCAACACCACGCAGGCAACGCTGAAATCCTATTGCCAGAATGCGTTCACCAAAAAAGGGATAACCCGGCCGCTGATGCGGATGGCGGCAGGTGCCACCTCGAACAGCCTGAATTACACGATCTGGAGCAACGACCTCAGCAGCACGCAGCCAGCGAAGATCAGTAAAGTCGCTATTTTTGGCGACAGCGCGTCCGACGATCAGAACCTTTACAGCGGCAGCCAACATTTGATGCCCTATGAAGGCTCGTGGTTCTTAGGCCATTTCACCAACGGTTGGGTATGGAATGAATATCTGACCAATGCGCTGAACCTGCCCAATTATAACTGGGCCGTAGCGGGTGCGGCTGCCGATGATTATTACGTGATTCCTGGCGTGGATTCCCAGGTGGATTCTTATCTGGCCTATATGCAGAGCGCACCGAATTATCTGCCTGCCAATACCTTGTTCGCCGTGTTCATCGGTGGCAATGATCTGGTGAATTACGGTCGCAGCGTGGATTCGATTCTGGCGAAGGAAACCAGTGCGCTGACAAAGCTGATCAATTCCGGTGCCCGCCATATTCTGCTGCTGAACCTGCCACCGTTTGATCGCGCGCCCTCGTTTGTGGATGCCTATTCCACCCGTACCGATGCGGCGGCCATTCGCGCACAGATTCTGGATTACAACGCTCGCCTGGTGACGTTGCGCAACCAACTGGTGAGTCAGTATGGCGCCAACGGCATTGCCTTGAACATCCACATCTACGATACCAAGGCTCAGGTGGATGATCTGCTCAACAATCCTGCTAGCTATGGCCGTACCAATACCACGGATTCCTGCCTGGCTCTGGATGATTCCGATGCTAGCAACTATCTGACGGATCACGCCCGCCGCTCCAGCTGCACCAATGCGGATACTTACGTGTTTTGGGATCGCTTACATCCCACCACTGCATCGCACAAGTTGATTGCGCTCGGACATAACGGCATTGGTGGATTGGTGAAGTTTGTGCAGGCGCGCTATCCGCTGTAAGCACGAGAGTCGTCAGCAACAACAATTTATTCACCACATAAAAAAAGCCGGGGCGGAATTCAATTCCGCCCCGGCTTTTTTACTTCTCTGTTATCAGATTACTGAATCTGTACGCAGATGGTTGAAGACATTGAGCTTTGCAGACCTTTGCTGTCGGTAGTGGTCACTGCGAAGTAGTGGTTACCTACGCTCAGATCGTCTACCAGGATGCTCAGTTCAGCAGCAGTCAGCGAGGCCAGTTTGGTCAGACCACCAGTGCTCGAGTCAGAGTGGTACAGGGTGTAG
>DATLII010000006.1:0-2869 GCA_035539495.1 Dongiaceae bacterium | reverse complement strand
TGGCCGAACAGATCGCCAACCACATTCATGCCATCCATCAACGGGCCTTCGATCACTTCGATCGGACGCTTGGCCTGCTGACGGGCTTCTTCCGTATCTTCCACGATAAAGGTAGTAATACCTTTCACCAACGCGTGCTCGAGACGTTTGGTTACCGGCCATTGACGCCAGGCATTGTCTTCCACCTGTTTAGTGGCGCCGCCGTGTTTATATTGCTCGGCAATTTCCAGCAAGCGGTCAGTGCCATCGGCACGACGATTCAGAACCACATCTTCCACACGCTCGCGCAGTTCGGCCGGAATCTCTTCGTAAATCGCCAGCTGACCCGCGTTAACAATACCCATGGTGAGGCCGGCCTTGATGGCGTGATACAGGAAGACCGCGTGAATTGCCTCTCGCACAGCATCATTGCCGCGGAACGAGAACGACACGTTGCTCACGCCACCCGACGATTTCGCATACGGCAGGTTCTGTTTGATATAAGCGCAGGCCTCGATGAAATCCACCGCGTAGTTATTGTGTTCCTCGATCCCAGTCGCCACTGCGAAGATGTTCGGGTCGAAAATAATGTCTTCTGGTGGAAAGCCGATTCCCACTAACAAATCGTAGGAGCGCTTGCAGATTGATTTCTTGCGCGCTGCTGTGTCTGCCTGGCCGGTTTCATCGAACGCCATTACCACCACCGCAGCACCGTATTCGCGACACAGGCGGGCGTGATACAGGAAAGCCTCTTCACCTTCCTTCAAGCTGATGGAGTTGACGATCCCCTTGCCTTGAATGCACTTCAGGCCCGCCTCGATGATCTCCCATTTCGAAGAATCGATCATGATCGGCACGCGGCTGATCTCAGGTTCCGACGCCACCAGATTCAAAAATTTCACCATGGCGCCCTGGGAATCCAGCATCCCTTCGTCCATGTTGATGTCGATCACCTGGGCGCCGCTTTCCACCTGGTCACGGGCGATTTGAAGGGCTTCTTCGAAATTGCCCTCAGTAATCAGGCGGCGAAAACGGGCAGAGCCGGTGACGTTGGTGCGCTCGCCCACGTTCACGAAGAGGGAGTTTTCATCAACGTTGAACGCTTCCAGGCCCGACAATTTCAGCACTGGCTTTTGTTGCGGTTGTACGCGAGGTGGCACGCTGGCCACCGCTTTAGCGATAGCGGCGATATGCGGCGGTGTCGACCCGCAACAACCACCGATGATGTTGACGAAACCGCTGGTGGCGAATTCCTTCACGATTTCGGCCATCTGCTCAGGCGTCTGGTCGTACTGACCGAATTCGTTGGGCAGACCGGCGTTGGGATGAGCGCTGACATGGCACGCCGATACGCGCGCCAACTCTTCTATATAAGGACGCAATTGCTCCGCACCCAGCGCGCAGTTCAAACCAATGCTGAGCAATTGGCCATGGGACACGGAGGCGTAAAACGCTTCCACGGTCTGGCCGGACAGCGTACGGCCGCTGGCATCGGTGATGGTGCCCGAGATCATGATCGGCAGTTCGATGTTATGTTCGCGGTAGAACTTACGCACAGCGAAAATGGCGGCACGGCAGTTCAGCGTGTCGAACACGGTTTCGATCAGAATGATGTCGGAGCCGCCGTCGATCAGGCCGCGGGTAGCCTCGGTATAGTTGTCCACCAGCTCATCGAACGTGATATTGCGGAAATCTGGCCGGTTCACGTCGGGCGAGATCGAGCAGGTGCGGCTGGTGGGGCCCAACACCCCAGCAACGAAGCGAGGCTTGGCCGGCGTGGCGGTAGTCTGGGCGTCGCACAGGCGACGGGCGAGGGCGGCACCTTCCCGGTTCAACTCATATACGATTGCTTCCAGGTGATAGTCAGCCTGAGACACAGCAGTTGAGTTGAAGGTGTTGGTTTCGATAATATCCGCGCCGGCATCCAGATAAGCTTGGTGGATGGCGCCGATCACATCCGGACGCGTAATTGATAGCAGGTCGTTGTTTCCCTTAAGATCGCCGCCGTGATTGGCAAAGCGGGCGCCTCGATAGTCCTGCTCGGTAAGCTGGTAGCCCTGAATCACGGTGCCCATGGCGCCATCCAGAATCAGGATTCGCTGCTGCAGGGCTTGGGTCAGGCTGGCGGTGCGCTCTTGGATTGATTTCATTTTTAAAATCAGACTCTTAAGGGCTGGCGAACGGGAAGTTCGCTATTCTATCAGATTGAACAATTCACTCGGGCATTGCAGGGCTGAGTTTTTTTCATGAAAACGGCCATTTTCTTCAACCGCCATAATACCCGAGTACTGTACTTGGTTTTTACCCTCGAAGGCGCTATTCTTGCTGCATTCGGGGTGGACGTGCACCGGCACGATTTCCCTTTCAATCAACAGGTTGGTATATGACGGACAGCTTCATCAAGGTTACCGAGTCGGCCCAGGAATACCTGCGCGGTTTGCTGCAAAAGCAGGATAGCTCGGGCATGGGCGTGCGGATCTTTGTCGAACGGCCGGGTACGCCCCATGCGGAATGCTGCATGGCCTATTGCACCGCCGGCGAGAACGAACCCACCGATACCCGCCTTGAGCTGGACGGTTTTGCAGCCTTCATCGACGCTGCCAGCGTGCCTTATCTGCAGGACGCCGTCATCGACTATGCCAAGGACCGGATGGGTGGGCAGCTCACTTTCCGGGCGCCTAAATCCAAGGTTCCGCAAATCGACGACAACGCGTCAGTTGAACAGAAAATCAATTACATCCTGTACAGCGAGATCAACCCGCAGCTGGCATCCCACGGCGGCAATGTGCAGTTGATAGAACTGCTGGAAGACGACACCCTGGCGGTGCTGAAATTCGGCGGCGGCTGCCAAGGCTGCGGCATGGTGGACGTGACGCTGAAGCAGGGTATC
>DATLII010000005.1:0-3787 GCA_035539495.1 Dongiaceae bacterium | reverse complement strand
AGGCGCCGCGACACTATTAGTTAGTGGCTTTTTGTCGAACTCTTTAGAAATGCAATGACTGCAGTAGCTGCGGATAATCTGTGAGTGTGTGAAGGAAGGGGTCAGGCTTTCTTTGCCAGGCAATGTGACTGGTGCGTCGATTCAAATAGGTTGATTTAAAAACACTAACGCACGCCTGACGTGTATTGTCCGGCGGGCGTTAGTGGCAACGAAGATCAGTTGGGTAAGTGTGAGCGTAATCAACTCACCTGAATTTCAATCTTACGCGGCTTAACCGCTTCCTGCTTCGGCAGAGTCAGCACCAGCACACCGAGTTCGAACTGGGCGCGAATGCCGTTAACATCCGCATCTTCCGGCAGTTTGAACACTCGGTTGAAAGCACCGGCCACACGCTCTTTGTAGCGGTAGTTCTGACCTTCCACTTCCACCCGCTGTTTTTCACCGCTGATTTTCAGTTTGCCTTCTTCCAGTTCCACTTTTACTTGCTCGGGCTTCACGCCAGGCAGGTCCAGCCGGATTTCATAACGGTCCTTGCCTTCGCTGATGTCCACCGACGGCTGCCAGCGGTGGCCGGTGTTGACGTAGCGGCGCAGGTTGTCCTGTTGCAGTTGGTCGAGTACTTGCCAAGGGTTCAGGCAGGCGATAGTCATGGTATTTGCTCCTGTTGCTTCTGTTGGTGTTGCCGCGTCCACCGTTCACTTGGAGGCTGTCCGTTGGAAAGGGGAGCGCAGGCTTGAATCGTCGACAGGAGTAAAAATGGGGATGGGGGAATGGGCTTCAAGGGGTAGTAAAAATTCAGTTGAAACCCCATTGAAAAAGGGGCCGCAGCCCCTATTTCGTTACGCTTGTGCGCTGTGTTTATTGATACCGGACCGATGCCGGCGCTTAGAACACCTTGGTGTCTTTCAGGCCAAAATCTTCAGCCAACGTACCTTTGTCACCGGGCTTGGTCTTGGGCGCGTAGTCCTTGGGCGGTTCCACGGAATGTTGCTCGAATTCCGCGTCGCGCCGGCTGCTGCGCAGTTCCTGCTGCTGACGGCTTTCCAACGAGACAAATTCGTTTTTGGCGGCGGGCAGTTTGGCGGATTCTTCCAGGCTAAAGCTTTTCGGTGCTTCGGCGAAGGAATCGGCGGCGTCTTCCAGGTGTTTCTGCACGGCGATGTAATTTTCGGTCAGGCTGTTGACCAGCTGAGCGGTCTTGTTGAAGTGCTGGTTGACGTTTTCGCGGTAGGCTGTGAATTCTTCCTGCAGCTCCCGCATTTGACGTTCGATCTTGGATTCGGCGCGTGTACGGGACAAGGCGAAATAGCCCACCGCACCGCCAGCGAGGCATCCCACCAGAAAAGCCAGGATGGTCGTAATCTCCATAAATACTCTCCGCAGCGAAAATAAACGACTGATTTCACGATAGTACAATGATCTGTATCCGGATGACAGATGGCCTGACCCCGAATACCATGACCGCTGCTGCCAACCTGTAACAAGTCACGTCCGCATCGAGGTATTTCCCATGATTTCGTTTCCCGCTGACGAACAGCGCATCGCTCTGCCTGGCCCCGCCGGGATGTTGCAGGCCATTGCTGCCGCACCGAAAGACGCCGGTAACGGTCGTAATATTGTCTCGATCGTCTGCCATCCCCACTCCTTGATGGGGGGCTCCATGGACAACAAAGTGGTCCACACCGTGGCCCGTGCTCGGCGTGACCTGGGCCAGCGTACCGTGCGTTTCAATTTTCGCAGTGTGGGCGGCAGCGGTGGGGCCTTCGACCACGGGATTGGTGAATCCGACGACCTGCTGACCATCATCGACTGGGTACGTCAGACCCGCCCCGACGACCGCATCTGGCTGGCAGGTTTTTCCTTCGGCTCGTTCGTGGCGGCGCGCACCTGTGCCAAGGCGGTGGAGCGGGGTGATCCTATCGACCAGTTGCTGCTGATCGCGCCGGCGGTCGTGAACTATGACTTCGATAAATTGCTGACATTCCCCGTGCCTCTGCACCTGATCTACGGCGACGCTGACGAGGTGGTGGACCCGCAGAGCATCCAGCAGTGGTTCGACCGTGTGGAATCCCCCAAGCGCCTGAATTGCCTGCATGAGGCCGGACATTTCTTTCACGGCCGTTTGACCGAGCTGAAGGAGATTTTGCAGCAGGATTGAATGGAGGATCGAATAGAGAATTGAATACGGGCTGAAAGCTCCGCGTGAATGAAGGTTTACCCCCTGGACAGACGCAGCGGCGGAACGGAATGATGGCTCCGTCCGCGCAATCGACATTGCGCTCAATCATTCCAAAAAGTGTTCAGGGGAAACGATGGCCAAGGCGACAGTAGTTTTCATCAAGCTGATCCCGGACGCTCCGGATTGCGGGAGCGATGACAAGCACATGGTTTCCAGAGCCTTCTTCAATATCTACATCAATGGCACATCGACGCCCAATATCTACGTGGATATCAAGCAGCCTGTTGATAGTGCGTTTGAAACGGCGCCTCTGGAAATTTCCCATCCCCACGGATACAAAGGGCCGTTTAATGAGGTGGCCTTTCGGCAGGCCGCTGAGGCCTATTATCGAGGCCTCGCGGGCGATAGTGAAACCGGCGTGCGGGTGCTGGGTGGAAGCAACATCCACAACCGCAAGAGCACCTTTATCAAAATGGCGGTGTACGAATTTGAGGTCGACTAGAAATTTGAGTCGACCAGATTTGAAGCCGCCCAGAAAAGTACACTGCCACTTCGATCAACGATTCGCTGCCACTTTCACGTGTTCCCGCAGCAAACCGGATTCACCAAATAATTTCTCCCGCCACTCCGCCAGCAGCGCAACGGTGTCATGCTGGTTGGGATGAAAATCGCGCCGATAAAAATCCAGATACGGTGCTTTTAACCGCGTGAACAAACCCTGGCGGCCGAACAGATAGCGCAACCCGCGCAAGTGACCACGGATATTGAATAGCTGGCGGTCCGATGCCAACAGCGTGATCTGAAATCCAGTAATCACGGCGAAATAAATCGCCGTGGTGGGCACCATGGCGCCCACACGCAACCAATAATTTCCGTTGACCTGCTGATACACATCGAAGGCCACTGCTTTGTGCTCATTCTCTTCCAACGCATGCCAGAGCCACAGCTTCAGCACCTCTGGATCAGCCAACGCCTGTTGTTTGGGATCCCGCAACAATTGCTCGGCCGTAATCGCAGTGTAGTGCTCCAGGCAGACCGTAACCGCGAGCTGGAAACTTTCCGGTGTGAAACGCTGCAAGCTGCCTAGCACGACGCCCAGCGTTTCTTCCAACAGTTTGGTGGGATATCCCAACTGACGGCCAACGGCGTTCCAGGCCAGATGCTCTTTCTTGTGCATGGCTTCCTGGCCGATAAAACCCGCGATCTCGGCTCGCAATGTGGGATCATCGATTTGATCCCGATAGTGGCGCACGGACGCAATGAAAAAATCTTCGCCAGCGGGGAACAGCGTGGACATGGCGAGCCAGAATGCGCTGAGAAAAGGATCATCCGCATAAAAATAGCGTTTTGCCTTGGCGGTGCTGAAATTGAAATCCAGATTGCGCGGCGGAACGCGCGTGGCAGCGGCCTTCGGCTTCTTATCCTTCTTTAGGGTGGTCGCCGGCATACGCTGGCTGATCGGGCTAATGGAAGTGGGCTGCACTGAGCTGATCGTTTCCATGGATTGCTCCTTCTAGTCGAATGGCTGTTCCGATAGCGCTGTTGTTTTGATCACTCTGTCTTTTGAGAGCGTGGGCTTTCTGACACACTGTCGCGTTAAGTCGCCTG
>DATLII010000004.1:0-7139 GCA_035539495.1 Dongiaceae bacterium | reverse complement strand
CAGTCATACATCATTTCCTTCCCATCAACAGTTCGAATTCGGCTTCGGTGTAACGCGGTGTAATGTGTTGCGGGCAATTCCAATCCCAGGCTTCAACCTGAATCAGAATACCCCGTTCCACCTGCGCGTGATACTCGGGATCTTCCAGCTGAGCCAGCAACTGTTGCGACAAAAAGTCTGGCGCTTCGTTGTCGTGCAGAATACGGGCGCGCCCCCACAATTTCAGACGCCGGCGATGGGCATAGTCCATTAAGAATAACATTACCCGCTCATCGCCCATCAGATTGCCGGCGCTGATGTACTGACGGTTGCCACGAAAATCAGCGAAGCCGATCGTGCGCGCATCCAGCACTTTCAGAAAACCGGGTGGTCCGCCGCGATGTTGAATATACGGCCAGCCGTTCTCGCCCACACTGGCCATATAGAAGCTGTCTCGTGCGTGAATGAATTCCGCTTCGCGTACGGTCAGTTCATTGCGCGGATCGGCTGCCTGTTCAAACCCCTGATTGGCCTCGCGGCTACCATACAGCCGCTGCGCCGATTTGACCGGCTCGGTCAAGGTAATATCGGAAAAGGCTCGGGACATGACACGGACTCCCTGGCAAATGATGTAGCCGCTATGTTGCCGCATTCCGCCAGCCCGCAGAATCACCGCCATTCGCAATTCATTATTTCAGTGAGCGCAATAATACCGGGCTGTATACGTCAGAGTCTCAGAGCGCACTAAACCGCTGTCCAGGCAGAACTTCCGGCGCCGCCTTCATTCAAACCGATAACGCACGCCTGCGCTGATACTGAATGCCTCATCCTCCACACCGCCGTCGCTGGTGATGGAAGGAAGATCATTATTGCGGTCGAACAGATTACGAATCACCAGCATCACGTCCAGCGGATCGGCGCCATGCCAGGTGGCGGTAAAATCCGTGCGCCAATAGGTGGGCAGGGTATCGTCGCTGGGATTGGTGCGGCCAGCCACTTCCGCATCCATGTCGAACATTGCGCGCTGCTGCAGATAAAAATCCGTACGCAGGCTGGCAGCGCTGTAACCCAGCCCCAGATTCAGCAGATAGCGCGGGAAAGCGCCGTAATCCTCATCCAGCGAATCATTCCGGCTTTCCACCCAGGATCCATTGATATCAAACCGCCATGCCCGCCACTCCCGCAGGTGGGATGCGGTTACACCCACGCTGCTGTTGCGTTCCTGATTCCGGTAAGTTGTCAGGCCGGTGCTGCCCAAGGGAACCGACACAATGCCATTGCGCCAGCGACTGTCGAATACGCTGAGCTGAGTGGTGGCGTCAGCGTCCTGAACCAGCCAGATCAGTTCCGTGGTGCGGGTGGTTTCCGGTTCCAGATCCGGATTTTCCAGCACCAGGCTGGAACTGCCTTTCATTTCGGCAGCGGAGGGGGCACGAAATGCCTCGCTGTAAATCAGTTTCAGCGCGTGGCCGGGTGCGGGATGAAAAATCACGCCACCACGGGGTGATACCTGCTGACCAAAGTCGGAGTAATCATCCACACGAGCACCCAGCACCAGATGCCAGCGATTTTCCAGCAGCGCAGTGTCCGTTTCCAACATCGCGCTGTTGATCTCGCGCCGCTCGCCTTGCAGTGCATCGGGGCCTTGTTGCAGCACCGTGCCGCTGTCGGTCTGCAGGCGGACATCGGAATCATGAATGCCCATCTTGTCCTGTGCAAGCGCCAGTGCCCAGCGGGTATTCAGTGGCTGGATTTGATCGCGGTAAGTGAGCTGCATGCCGTAGCGATACTGATCGTAATGCTGGTTCTGGGTTGCCATCACGGCGCCTCCGCCCAACGCCAGATTAATGTCGAGCTCATTGGTCAAGTCCCAGTAATAACCTTTCAGCTCCAGCGATTGCTCTCCATTGAAACGGTGTCTCAGCGCCAGACGCCCCATCTGGAAATCGCTCAACCGGTTTGCTTCATCCGGCGCGGGAAAAAAACGCATACCGACGCCGACAAAACCGTTCGCATCATAACGGTGACGGTAATAGCCGCCGTCGAACGAGGTTGCCGCAGTGGGATCGGAACCCACCGTCAGTACTGCGGTGCCGGTGTCGTAGCGTTCGGCACGTTCTTCCGCCAGCACAGCATCGCTGAGCGGATCTTCAAGCAAATAGGAAGCGT
The DNA here is from genome assembly GCA_035539495.1 of Dongiaceae bacterium. GTDB lineage: Bacteria > Pseudomonadota > Gammaproteobacteria > Pseudomonadales > Ketobacteraceae > Ch67. Next base: position 4,991 of record DATLII010000004.1, on the reverse strand, counting down.
CCTGGTTAGCCTGGCCATTGGCGGCCAACGCCAGGTTACTGAACCAGCCATTGCCCAAGTCCACACTGCCTCGGGCACCGCCTTGATAATACCCATCGGAGCCCGCCAGCAGTTCCGCCATACCTTGATCGCCTTCAGTCGCAACGCTGTTCAGACCAATGACGCCATGAAATGCATCGCTGCCATACAGCGCAGAGCCAGGGCCCTGGGTGTATTCGATGGAGGAAAGGGAAAACAGATTGATGTTGGACAGATTGGTGGTGGGATTGCCCTGAGCCAGATCCGAAAGTGGCACGCCATCCCAGAGCATGGCGACCGCCCGGCTGGAGGTAGTGCGGGAGTAGCCCCGAATCACCACCATGTCTCCGCCAGCAATATACGGCATGACCTGGGTGGCCGGCTGGAATGCCAGAGCATCGAACGTGCGCCGGGCTCCTGTGCGTTGCCAGCTTTTTTCGTCGATCACTGTTGCCCAGCTGGCGGAGTCAGCCAATGTGGAGCCATTGAGAGAGGTGGTACTGACCTCAATGGTCATCAATTCTTCCAACGAGAGGTCCATCAGCGATGCGGTGTCCCGCGATGAACCACTTGCCAGCGGTGACAAGAGAAACAATACCGGCAGCGCTGCTAAGTTAACTCGCGCCATGTCCATGGATGACCTATTCCGATTTGTCGGCGTTGATACCCTGCAAGTGATCCAAGTCTAGCTCTCGTGGGCATCGTATGCACAGCAACCGCAGTCAAATGGCACTAAACCTCTGCGCCAGCTTGTGCTTGCGGAAATGGGCGACGATGAAATCGACGAAAGCGCGCGTCTTCGCCGGCAACAGTTTCTGCGTCGAGAAATAAAGTGACAATACACCCGCATCCGCATACCAATCCGGCAGAACGCGGACCAGTCGCTTGCTGGTGAGATAGGGCAGGGCGTTGGTCACGGCGGTCACAGCAATTCCCAGTCCCTGCTCAGCCGCTTGGAGCGATGCCGCAGGATCGCTCATCGTCATGCGAATCTGCATGTCGATCGGAAACTGTTCCTTGTTGCGCGCATCCTTTCCGTTGATGAGCGCCCAAGGACGAATGCGCCCCGTCTGCGGTGAGCGAATAAAAATGCCAGCGTGCTCCTTGAGCTGCTCGGGATGCGTAATCGGCGGCCGCCCGGCGAGATAACCCTTCGTAGCCACCAATATCATATGGGCGGGTGCCAGTTCGCGCGCCACCAGGCCCGGTGGCAACTCGAAGCCACCGCCAATCGCGGCGTCATAACCTTCCGCAATCAGATCAACCTGCCGATTATCGAAATGCCAGTCGGGCACGATCGCCGGATACCGCGCCAGAAAATCGCCCAGCAACGGCACGATGTATTCGATCCCGAAGGCATAGCCCACGCTGACCTTGAGCGTGCCCGCAGCCTGGCCTTCAGCATCGGCCAGATTGGCCACCGCATTCTGAATGTTCGCGAAGCTGCCGCTGACCTCCGCCAGAAAACGCGTACCGGCCTCGGTCAGGCGTAGGCTCCTTGTTGTTCGTTGGAATAGGCGCACGCCCAGGCCGGCTTCCAGCCGCGCCACGTTCTTGCCCACCGCCGCTGACGTCAGGCCCAACCGCCGCGCGGCTTCCGAGAAGCTGCCAGCCTCGGCACTACGGATGAAGCACTCGATGGCGCTTAGCGTTTCCATGGTGTTAGCGCGTTTTCGCGTCCTTTTATTTGAAACTAAAAGTTTAAAAACAATATACCAACTATGGTCTTATCACAAACCAATGATTAGCGGATAGTGCACTCATGGCGCAGCGATAAACGCGAAGCCTAGCCACTAAGGCCTAACCAATCAGGAGAATGACCATGACCACGCAAACACAAACCAGCCAAGCCCAAAACAATCATCTGACCGGCAAAGTTGCCCTCGTCCAAGGCGGCTCACGCGGCATCGGCGCCGCCATTGTCAAACGTCTGGCCCACGACGGCGCCACCGTTGCGCTCACCTACGCCAGCTCCCCGCAAAAGGCTGAAGAAGTAGTGAAGGAAATCGAAGCGGCCGGCGGACGTGCCCTGGCTATCCAGGCCGACAGCGCCGACGCGCAGCAGATCAAAGCGGCGATTGAGCAGACCGCGAATGCCTTCGGCAAGATCGACATCCTCGTCAACAACGCCGGTGTACTGGCCATGGGTAACGTCGCAGAAGCCGAAATTCCGCTGGAAGACATCGACCGCACCCTGGCCATCAATGTGCGCAGCGTCATCGTTGCCTCGCAGGCGGTGGTTAAACACATGGACAGGGGCGGGCGCATCATCACCATCGGCAGCACCAACTCCGACCGCATGCCATTCCAGGGCGGCTCGGTGTACGCCATGAGCAAAGCCGCCATCGTCGGTTTGACCAAGGGATTGGCGCGCGACCTTGGCCCGCTGGGTATCACCGTCAACAACATTCAGCCTGGCCCGATTGATACTGAAATGAATCCCGACAGCGGTGACTTCGCGCAAGCGTTGAAAGGATTAATGGCGGTGGGGCGCTATGGCAATGTTAATGAGGTGGCGAGTTTTGCGTCTTACCTTGCTGGGCCTGAGGCTGGCTATATTACGGGTGCAAGTTTGTTGATTGATGGTGGGTTTAGTGCCTGATACGGAGAAGACTTAGCGGAACGCGCCCTGAGCTATGGCTGCGCACTCCGAAGACATAGAAATGCTAAACTTCCCACGTCGCTCGCTTTGTCTCTGCAAAATGATATTTGTGGCCGCTGAGTGTGTGCATTGTCGCAAGCGAAAGAGGTGAAGTAACAATATGTCGGATGCAGTGGCCATAGTCCTCAAATACCTTTGGTTTATTGTGATTCCCATTGGTCTTGTGGGCGTAACCGTGTTCAAAATGCGCAAAGCCAATGTGTTATCGGAAAAGGGTGTTTCCAGTAGCGAGGCCAACGCCGCTTACCGGGTGATTGCGGCCGCCGTCGTGGTGACCGCAGCGGGCATCGGGCTGGTGCAATTGGTGGGAGGCATTGATAGTCCCTTTTTCCTGTATTCCGGCAATCTGAACAATGTCTACGTGATAGCAGGAAAATCGGTGCTGGCGTTGTTCTGGCTCGGGTTTCTAATGTGGGTTTGGGGCTCCAGGCAGTTTGTAACCTACGCCAAATTGGTTCTGCCGCGCAAAGCGAATTCGCTATTACCGCTGGCAAAACCGGTTGCTTCGCTGGTGGCCATCATTGGGCTGAGCTTTTTGATGTTCTACCAGGCAAACCGTGTGTCCCTTGCCATCCTGAATCTTTCACCCCAGTCCATTGAATGGATTGCCGTCATCCATCAGGACAGCCGTCATCGCATCGACGCGATTCCACAACAGCAGCAAACGGTACACAGTGTCCCCCTGAACGACTCCGGCACATTCAAGATTCAGTACAAAATGAAAGAGAAGGACAACATCTGGCAGGCCACTATTCCATTTCCGATCAGTGAATTTTCCATGGGATTTGTGAAACTGGTGTTTGACCGGGATGGCAAATTACACATCGCTGATCACCTTTTGCTGCGGTGATTGCCGCCGACTCAACTCATTGCGCTTGAGAGGTCTACTTAAGAGTTCTACTTGAGAGGTCTAACGGGTGCGATTGATGAATGTGTGATGTCGGGAGGAGACGCCGACTCCCTCGCTCATTGAGAGGGAGCCAGCAGAGCTATCACTTGCAGGGAACCACTTTGCGAATGGTGTCTTTCGCCCACAGGGTCTGACCGTCCGGCGTTGTGCCGTCCTCGTGCCACACTTCAGATGTCTCGACGCAGAATGAGCCAGTACTTTGAACGGTTGACTCCTTGCTGCTCGGCTTCTCGCCGCCGATACGCATGATATTTTGCTTCTCTGCGGTGTAGGTTGGGGCGATGGTGGTGGCGCAGCCAGCGACCAGAGAAACCAGGGCGATGGCGGCGAGACTACGACGAAATGACATTCAAAAGATCTCCGAAAGATTTGGTTTTAATTGTCCGTAATTGCCCGGTTGGAAACCGGACGGGAATTGTGGATGGCCGACTGCGTAAGTGTCAATTATGAGGCCGGCCCAACTCACACGTTGTGCTGTTCGCAATCCGTTAACCTAACAATTCTCTCCGGCTATTCGGTTACGGAATTTTTACGGTGATAACGGGGGACATCGAGCTTTGCAGGCCTTTTTTGTCGCGGGTGCTCAGCGCGAAGTAATGATTGCCTGCAGCCAGATCATTTACCCGGATGCTTAACTCGTTGGACGCCAGCGAGGCCAGTTTGGTCAGGTTACCGCTGCCGGTTTTAGAGTGATACAGCGTGTAGCCGGCGATTTCACTGGCAGCCAGTGGCTTGCCATTTTTCCGCGTGGTGGGTGCTTTCCAGGCGATTTTGGCGGAACCCGATGCTGCCGCTGCGACGACTTTCAGACTGACGATGCTGGAAGTGGCGGTGGTGCCACCGTTTTTCACCACGACATAGTACTTGCCGGCATTGCCGGAGGCGGAACGGGAGTAGACCAGCGTATTACTCTTTGCACCACTGATGGGCTTTCCATTCTTGTACCACTGGTAGGTGAATGGCGTGGCGCCAGTGGCCGTCACTGTCAGGCTGACTTTCTTGCCTGCCTCCACGGTCTTGCTGGCCGGCTGTTTGGAGATGCGTACCTTTTTCTTCACGGTCAGAGTGAACGGTTTGCATCGGAAACTTTTGACGCCGTCAGTGACCAGGCACGAGTACGTGGCAGCATTGCTCAGAACTGCCTTGGCGAACGAAATGGTGGGAGTTTTGATGCTCAGCATCTGTCCGTTTTTGTACCAGTAGTAGCGGATGCTGCGGTTGCTGGTCGCTTTGACCGTCAATGAAACCCGCTGGCCTTCATACTTGGTGATATTGGAGGGTTGCGACACTTTTGTCAGGGCAGCTTCGGCAGTGAGGCTGACTACCAGTGATAGAACCGTTACAACGATGAACAGGAACCCTTTCGCGTTGACGATTCCTCTATTGGAGGCGGAAGCAGAC
>DATLII010000003.1:0-7578 GCA_035539495.1 Dongiaceae bacterium | reverse complement strand
CATATCAATGAACTGAACTTTGAAATGCCACCGAATTCGGACCCACCAAAAGACGCGTGACACCCGCTGCCCACTCGCCCGCCCATCCGCCCACTCCGGCGCTGCACTGGCAGATCCTGCTGGTGGCAGTGGCGTATTTCGTGTTGGGGCGGTTTGGTTTGCTATTGGCGATTCCGCCCGGTTATGCATCGCCTGTGTGGCCGCCGGCCGGCATGGCGCTGGCGGCAGTCTTGCTGTGGGGATACCGCTGCTGGCCCGGCGTGCTGATCGGATCGTTTCTGGTAAACCTGACGATCGGGCTGAATACCGATGGTCTGTCACAAGTGGTGGAATCCACCGGCGTTGCTTTTCTGATTGGCGCCGGCGCGGCTGCGCAAGCGGTTGGCTCTGTCTGGCTGATTCTGCGCTTCACTCAACCGCCCTGGCGTTTCGACGATCCGCGCCAGATCTTCGCCATTAATTTGCTGGGCGGCGTAGTCGGCTGCACGATCAACGCCAGCCTGGCCAATCTGATACTGCTCGCATTCAAGATGCAGGATCTGGGCTCTATCTCCTATGCCTGGTTCAACTGGTGGGTGGGCGACACCATCGGCGTATTCTGCTTCACCTCGCTGCTGATCCTGCTGGCGGCACCTCAGCCGCATATTACCGGCGTGCGCAAACGCTGGGTGGCACTGCCGATGCTGGTGCTGTTCGGACTGGTGATGGTGTTGTTCGCCGGCGCGCAGCATTTTGAACGCAATCGCATCCTTGAACGGCTGCGCGGCGAATCAAGCGACATCATGCATGAACTCAGCAGCCAGATCGATTCCGTGCTGGGCATTCTGTCTTCACTACATCGTTTCCATAATTCGTCCGAAGAAGTGACGCGGCAGGAATTCGCGTCCTTCACCGCCGGCATCCTGGCGACCACGCCCAGCATTGCCGCGCTGGAATGGATTCCGGAAGTGACACACGCACAGCGGGAGGCGATGGAAACCCACGTCCGTGCCGATGGTTTTACTGATTTTCGTTTCACCGAAATCAGCCCGGAGGGAACCGTAATTTCGGCCGGAGAACGCCCGCTGTATTATCCGGTCCTGTACGTGGAGCCCGTGCAACCTAACCGGCGTGCCTTGGGATTGGATCTGAGCTCCAATCCAACCCGGTACGATGCCATCAAACGCGCGATTGCCAGCGGCCAGTTCGCTGCCAGTGATCCCGTGCAACTGGTACAGGACAAAGATGATTCCCCCGCGGTCTTCGTATTCGAACCATTGCGCAACAAAGTCACGGGCGAGCGCAGTCTGCTGGCAGAAATCGTACGCTTCGGCGCCCTGGTGGACACAGTGATGCCCGTGGTGCAACGCAAGGCCATCAGCTTCACGATTCTGGGCAGCGACATGAAGCAGGTGATCATGAATCAGAGCGGCGGCACCACCCAGCCGAATCTGGCGCAACTGCTGAAAGGCCCGCGAGTGGTGCACGAACTGAAAATCGCCGACAAACGCTGGAAAGTGTTGTTCCCACTGGATCGTCCTTACATCGATCGCAACTCCACCTGGTATGTCTGGATGGTGCTGACCGGCGGCATGGTAATCAGCAGTCTGCTGGGCAATTTGTTGATGATCATTACCGGCCAGCAAGCCGCCACCGCGCGCACAGTGGAAGAACGCACGCTGGAACTGCAGCAACAAAAAAATGAGTTGGAACGCATCCGCAATGAACTGCTGATGGCCAACCAGCACAAAAGCCAGTTCCTGGCCAACATGTCACATGAATTGCGTACGCCGCTGAATGCGATCATCGGTTTCAGCCGGCGCCTGCTCAAGTCCGCACCCGAGCGCCTTAACCAACGCGAGATCGAGGGCCTGCATGCAGCGCTACGGAACGGCAAACAATTGCTGATCCTGATCAACGATCTGCTGGATCTGTCGAAAATCGAAGTCGGCAAACTCGAGGTTCATCGGGTGTCGGTGCAAGTGCAGGGGTTACTGACCAACATCTGTCAAAGCATGCAGGACGATTGCGCCGACAAAGGCCTGGCCCTGCATACCCGCTTCACGGAAACGCCGCTGGTTTTGCAAACCGACCCGGTGCGTCTCACCCAGATCATCAGCAATCTGCTGGTCAATGCAATCAAATACACGGACCAGGGCTCCATCACAGTGGAAGTGCTGAAACTGGAAGACAAGGGAAATCCCAGTTGCTGCATCAAGATCATCGATACCGGCTCTGGCATTCCGGAGGACATTCGTAACACCCTGTTCGTCGCATTCACGCGGGCCAAGGAAGTGCAGATGAAAACCATCGAAGGCAGCGGCCTCGGTCTGTCCATCGCGGCATTGCTGACAGCGCGTCTGGGCGGTACCATCGGCGTCGACACCAGCCCCGGACAGGGCAGCACCTTCCATGTTCAGTTCCCACTCCATGCCGACACTGCGGATTTCCCTGATGCGTAAGCTCGCGATGCTTAATCTGGCGATGCGTAATCTCGCGATGCTGCTGATGCTTTTTTTGCAGATGGGCACCGCCACTGCCGATACGGTGGAGATTTCCGCCACACGGGAATACTTTCTCAAAACCCGCGACGCCGTGTTCACCACTCGCGACCCTGTGAACGCGCAATTGGCGATACCCGAACAGGCACAATTGACACCGGTCACCGAATTGTCGCGTTCGCAGACGGATTATTGGGTGAAGTTTAGCGTGGTGAATCACACGCGCGAAACCCGCTGGGTGCTGGACACCGGCAACATCATCGCCGAACGGCTGCTGGCCCATGCCCAAAACGGCAATCGTCATCAGATCGTGCAACAGGGTTTCCAGAAACTCTGGCCATTCGACTTGCGCTACGGCGTGCAACTGGACCTGCCGCCGGGCAGTGTCAGCCACTTGTGGATTCACATTGACAGTACCGTGGGCGCGGTGAATCCGGTGTTTTCCATTCTGCCGCAGACGCAATATCAGCAGAAAACCTTCAGCTACAACACGCAGCTGTTGATTGCCATCGGCGCGCTGGTGATTTTGTCGGTGTATCAGCTGCTGATCTTTATCCCGACACGGGATTGGGCCTGGTTCTGGTCGGCATTGCTGCAATTGAGCGGTGCGTTGGCCTGGTCGGCGCAGGCGAAACTGTTGTTGTATGGACTGTCGGCGGGCCCTTGGGTGTCGCTGCTGTACCTGCCACTGTTCGTGTCTGCCGCCGCCGGCCTGTTGTTTGCGCGCACTTATTTGAGCCTGTTTCATCCCCAGCCGCTGGCGCGCCTGTTGGACGGGCTGGCGATACTGACGCTGGTGGTCGGTCTGATCGGCTTGCTGCTACCCGCGTTCTATTATTCACTGCTGCTGGAAATCACGCTCACCATCACGCTGCCGGCCATGCTGGGCTGTGCCATCTGGCGCACCTGGGCAGGCTTCGCCGCCAACCGTTTCTTCCTGGTGGGCAGCACGTTGCTGACGCTGTGTGGTTTCTTCTATCTGCTGGACCAACTGCTGCAACTGCACATCATCGAAAACGATATCCTGCTGGCAACCCGCGCGCAGGTGTTGGCCATGTTCGCGTTCATGTTGGGGTTGATCGAGCGCGTCAATTTGCTGCAACGGCAGCGGCCGCAGCAGGACACGCGCACCGCCACGGATCCCATCACGCGTCTGCCCAACCGCGCCGCTTTCGAACGCGATGTGAGAGCCTGGGAAGCCTATTGCAAGGAAGGCATTCTGAAGGATTTCTATCTCACCTTTTTTGATCTGATCAGCCTGCGCCAAACCAATGCCACCCGTGGCATGCGTGAAGGTGATCGCTTATTGGCCTTGGTAGGCACCTGGCTGCAACAACAGACCGGCAATCACAACGTATACCGCATCGGCGGCGATGAATTTGTAGTGTTGACACAAAAAACGTTCAACTGGGATTTGGCACCTTTGTACCAACGCTTGCAACAGGAAGGTTTTCGCGACAACAAGATCAATATCGGCACCGCTTGCTACTCCGAATCCACCGGCCGCTCCAGCATGTTGAAGCTGGCGGACGACCGTCTGCACGGAATCAATCCGCCCTGACTTGCATTCACCTGTAAAATCACGTTACAAACCCGCCTCAATATTTACTTCAGCAACAGTGGCTATCCTCTTATGCTGGAAATTCGAACAACAAGAAAGACGAGGAAGTCATGTCCGTGCCAAGAGGCCGGCTGCCAGCCAGGATGGCGGCGTTATTGCGTTGCTGGTCGGTGTCCACCAATTTCTCCGCCCTGTACCGTCAGGACAACAGCACATTTCACCTAATCAATGGTCTGCGTTTCTTCAGCTTCGCCTGGATCCTGGCATTTCACACCGTCCTGATCTTCGCGCTGCTATTCGACAAAAGTCATTTTTTCACGCTGGCCGACGCCGCATCGCCTGCCCTGTGGTGGATCTGGAACGCGGATAAGGCCGTGGATCTGTTCTTCATCGTCAGCGGTTTTCTGATTGGTTTGATCCTGTTGCGGGAAAAAGAAAAACGCGGTGACATCAATCTGGGCCGGTTTTACTTCCGTCGCTATCTGCGTCTGACCCCTATCTACGCCGTTATTGCATTGCTGTATTGGCTGGGCAACGGCAGCAATGCGCAAACCCTGTGGGCCAACCTGCTTTATCTCAATAATTTCCTCCCAATGGACCAGACAGCGATGCGCTGGACCTGGACCCTGGCCGTGGAGGAGCAGTTCTATCTGCTACTGCCGTTGCTGCTGTTATTCATGGGCAGCACCGCCGCCAGTTTCTGGACCTGGATGGGTGGGTTGTTCCTGTTGTCGTTCCTGATCCGCGCTGCGGTGATAGTGTGGTTTCCCGAATTGCAATTGCATCCCTGGCGCGCGCTGCTGGAAGCGCCCGAGATTTCTCCCATCTACTATGAAAAGCTCTACGACAATCTGGCCACCCGCTATGGACCGTTCGTTCTCGGTGTGATGACAGCGTACGCCTATCTTCACCATCGTCACGGCCTGAATAACTGGTGCCTGCAACATGCCACGGCTGCAAAGCTGCTGAATGCGCTGGCACTGGTGCTGTTTTTCTTTTTTCTGTTCTATCCGCTGCATCGCACGGATCAGGGCCAATCCGGCATCTTTCTGATGCTGTACATGGTCATGCACCACAATCTGTTTGCGTTGGCGGTAGGCTGGTTTCTGCTGCGGCGCTGCCTGTCGTCAGAAAAACCCAGCCCCATGGTGCGACTGCTCGCCTGGCGCGGCTGGCAACCTTTCAGTCAACTTACTTACTCCATGTACCTCATCCACTTGTTGTTGCTGGGTCTGGTGATACGCAATGTACAAGCGAATTTGAGCCTGTACACACAACTGAGCGGCGACGATCTGACACTGACAATATTGTTGATCAGCTATCTGGTTGCATTGCTGCTGTCGGTGATTATTGGCGTTCTGTGCTGGCTGTTGGTGGAAAAGCCTTTTCTGAATCTGCGCGACTTGTTGTCGGGCACCAGCGTTACACACGCCAATCCCAGCCTGGCCTAAATCTTCCTTCATACCGTTCGCGCTAAAAAATTGCGCGCACATCGAAATGCTGCATATACTCAATGCGGCATAGCAAGGAAGTGAAGTGACCCCCACCAGAATGGTTGTCAATTATGATAAAAAAGACCGTGCTCGCGCTCGCCTTGGCACCACTTTGCACTAATACACTGGCCGAATCGGATGGAGATTTATTTGGCCTTAACCTGACCCAGCTGATGAATCTCGAAGTGGTGTCCGCCACCAAGCGGCCCCAGACCTTGGCGGATACCGCAGCCGCCATGCACGTAATTTCCCAAGATGACATCCGCCGCTCCGGCGCCACCACGCTACCGGAAATCCTGCGCCAGGCACCGGGCGTGGAAGTCGCCCGCATTAACGCCTCCACCTGGGCCGTCACCGTACGCGGTTTCCAGAGCCAGTTTGCCAATAAACTGCTGGTGATGGTGGATGGCCGCAGCGTTTATACGCCCCTCTTCTCGGGCGTTTATTGGGACGCGGAAATGCCCATGCTGGAAGACATCGACCGCATCGAAGTCATCCGAGGCCCCGGCAGCAGTGTGTGGGGTTCCAACGCCGTAAACGGCGTCATCAACATCATTACCAAGCACAGCGCCGACACCCAGGGGCAATTGATTACCGCCGGCGCCGGTGACGTGGAAAACGGTTTTGTGCGCGCCCGAACGGGACATGATTATGGCAGCGGAACGGTGCGGGCCTACGCCCAGTACCGGGCAGTGGATCAATCCATCGATGCAGCCACCGGGGAAAGCGCATACGACGACTACAACGCCAGCTCAGTTGGCTTCCGTACCGACTGGGACAACGGCAACGCTGACCGCTTCACGCTACAAAGCGATTATCAGAAGCTGGACAAAAACATCAACATTTCCCTGTACCCCTATGTTGCGTCCCAGATCCCCGAATTCATGGAGGATATCGGCAGCGATAACGCCAACGTGCTGTTCCGCTGGCAGCGTCCATTTGCCTCGGGAGATTCGCAGGAATTCCAAACCTATGTGGATTGGACCGATCGCAACCAGAGCACGTACGCCTATCGCCGAACGACCGTCGATCTGGACTATCAGTACAACCTGCACAAAATGAGTCTGAATCAGCTGACCCTGGGATTAAACTACCGCTATATCAGCGATCACTTTGAAGGAACCTACGCCTTCGATCTGGATGAACCGGATCTGGATTACGATCAAGGTACGATGTTCATTCAGGATGAAATCAGCTTCACCGATAAGTTCGCCACCATCCTGGGCGTCAAACTGGAATCCACTGCTTTCACCGATTTCGAATACCAGCCCACCGCACGCTTCCTGTTCACGCCCAACAGCGATCTGACGTTATGGGCGGCCGTGTCACGGGCCATTGCCACACCGTCTCGCGCCAGTCGTGGCATTACTATTCACAACTCGGTTCCCGACAGCCTGCGGCAAAGCGTCATTAACTATGTGGCCAGCATTCCGGCGGGCGCCATCTATAACAACGGCACCATCTTCGGCGCCCTGAAAGGCAACCCCGATTATGAATCCGAATCCGTGCTGACGTATGAACTTGGCTATCGACACCAGATCACATCAACGGTGTTTGTCGATGCCACCACTTACTACAGCGAGTACCACAACCTGCGCACCTTCAGCACCGATTCACCGGCCCTGACGCTCAGACCCCAAACCCCTCCCAATTACATCGGCATCGTCAACCTGATCTACGGCAACGACGCCGAAGCCCATTCCAGCGGTTTTGAACTGGCCGCCAACTGGCATCCTCTCGACATCTGGCAACTCAAACTGACCTACTCCTATTTCAATCTGGTGGTGGAACCCGATCCGGGCCACAGCGGCCTGGGCGCGTCCGAGTTGAGCGACCAGTCCCCGTTGCATCAGGCCATGCTGCGTTCGCAGCACGAACTGGGTGAAAAGTGGGAGTTCGACTGGGCGGTTAAATACATGGACGAGTTGCCGAATGACGAGATCGAAGCCTACACCGACATGGATATGCGCCTGGGTTACCGGATAACACCGGAAGTGGATTTGGCATTGGTCGGGCGTGATCTGTTCTCGTCTCCGCGCACCGA
>DATLII010000002.1:0-4970 GCA_035539495.1 Dongiaceae bacterium | reverse complement strand
CGCTGCAGTTGCTGCTGTTCCAGCGCACGCCGTTTCTGTTCCTGCTGTTGCAACTGGATTTCGCCCTCCATGTCGCGGATCGCCTGTTGCAGCAACACGTCCGGCGCTTCCAGACGGTCGAGCAGCGCATGCAGGTCGGCGCGGAACAGACGGGATAGTCGGGTGATCAGGGTCATAATGGTGTCCTCCTTGTGCGGGCCTGGATCAGGTTGGTCAGGATCAGCTTAGGGAGGACGGGGCCGAGGCGGCAGGCACAGTTTGGTAAAACCGGCGCGGCGCTTTTTACCAAAAGTTTACTTGCGGGGATGGTGGAGGCTTGCTAGCATCAGGGAGGAAATGAAGTGGCGATAGGGACTTGCAAGATGGACACGCCGTGAACCCATCCTTGGGGGCTGCTCCGCGGCATCCATGCCGCAAAGCGTCCATCTCGCAAGTCCCTACCACCACTTCATTTCGTTACAACGCAACGCCGTCGACACCAGGAGCCCCCGTGCAGCGCAAGCCCCGTTTGCTGATCATAGAAGATGAAACCGCCATTCGTACCGGTCTGGTGGATGTGTTTCTGTTTCATGGCTATGAGGTTGAATTTGCAGTGGATGGCCCGGACGGGCTGCGCAAAGCGAACTCTGGTCGCTTCGATCTGATCCTGCTGGATGTCATGTTGCCGGGCTTGGATGGCTTTGCGGTGTGCGAAGCTATTCGTGCGCAGGATCGTGATCAGCCCATCATCATGCTCACGGCTCGCAATACCGATGAGGACATCGTACGTGGGCTTGCGCTGGGTGCAGACGATTATGTTGCGAAGCCGTTTTCGGTGGCGCAACTGGTACTGCGTGTGCAAGCGGTATTACGTCGCGCCCGTATTGGTATAGAAGAAACGCCGCAATTGCTGTTGGCCGATGACGTACACATCGACACGCTCAATCTGAGCGGCCACATTCGTGGTACCAGCATCGCCTTCACCCGCCGTGAGATGGAAATTCTGCAATACCTGCATGCTCATCATGAACGCCCGGTGCCGCGGGAAGAATTGCTGCACCGCATCTGGGGTTATGCGCGCGATCTGGATATCGAAACTCGTACGGTGGACATTCATATTGCGAAGCTGCGGCGCAAGCTGGAAGTGGACGTTAAAAATCCTAAGCATCTGGTGACGGTGCGGGGCGGTGGCTATCGATTGCTGACGCAGCAGGAAAAAGGATGAGCCGCACTATCCGCCCGCGTCCCTCACCGCTGACACTCACACCCGCACGTCTGCGCTGGTTGCTGCTGGCGCTGTGTCTGGTGCTGGTGATTCCCACGGCCGTCTTGGTGTTGCAAGCGCAGCAACAAATCAAATGGGAAGCGCTGTATCAGCATCGCACGTTGGCGGAGGAATTCAGTCAGCGTGTGGATGAGCGTTTGCAGCAGTGGATTGCGCAGGAGGAAGCCCGCAATCCGGCAGACTATGAATTTCTGTTACCCAACTCGACGCAGCTATCAACGTTGGCACAATGGCCGGTGCCCAGCACGATGCCGGGGTTGATCGGATATTTTCAAGTGGATGAGCAAGGTCAGTTCCGCACGCCACTGCTACCGGCCACTGCCGCGGAATCACGTCGTTATCAACAGCCAGTGCCCGATGCCAATGAGCGGGAAACCGCAAGTCGACGTTTGCAGGAGGTGTTGGGGGCTAATCGTCTGGTTGAAAAGCCGCGCACTGATCGTTTGAACGCAGTGACGCTTGCTGACAAGGAAGTTACACCGGCGCCGTCTGTTTCTGCCGCAGATAGCACCAACAACGACTACAGCGCCGATGCCGAGACAAGCAGCTACGGCATGACGTCCAATGCCCTGCCATACGCCCAGCAGAATTTCGATCGTCTGAAGGAAAGTAACACCCGTCAGCAGAAAGCCTTGGGCCGCATCGACGAGCTGCAGCTGGAAAAGCAGTTTTCCGATGCCAAGATGAAGGAGGAGAAAAAATTCCGGGCCACCGCACCCAGCAAGTCCGATGCAATGAAAGGTGAACCGGAATTGGCTTTCAACAAGCGCAAGGAAATGCCTGCGGCGGCTGCAGGCTTGGAAGCATCAGGATTCCAGGCCTCTGAATTCGGAGCACCCGGCGTGGATGATACCGCTCAAAGCAGCATTCCCGCCGCGCCCGCATCAGAACCAAAACCAGCACCCGCCATACCGGTGCGCCTGTTCGAAAGCGAAGTGGACCCGTTTGAATTTGCGCTGCTGGACAGCGGCCACCTAGTGCTGTTCCGCAAGGTGTGGCAGAACGGCGGCCGTCGTATTCAGGGACTGTTGTTGGATCAGAACGCATTTTTCGATGGCCTGCTGCAGGCCAGCTTCCAACCCACGGCGCTGGCGCAGATGAGCGATCTGATTCTGGCGTTCCAAGGTGATGTACTGCGGGTGATCGAAGGTGATGGTCCGCGCACTAACAGCCGCATGCTGACATCCGCGCGGGATATTCGGGGCACTCTGCTGCTACAACAGAAACTGTCGGCGCCGCTGGGTGATCTGCAATTGATTTTCAGCTTGAATCAGTTGCCGGATGGCCCCGGCGCCCGCGTGGTCACCTGGACCAGCGCAGTGCTGGGCACGCTGTTGCTGGCGGTGTTTTACGCCCTGTATCGGTTGGGTCTGCGCCAAATTCGGCTGACACGTCAGCAACAGGATTTCGTATCGGCCGTTAGTCACGAACTGAAAACACCGCTCACCTCGATTCGCATGTTCAGCGAAATGCTGAAGGAAGGTTGGGTAGGGGAAGAAAAGCGGCGCGAGTACTACCAATTCATCAGCGACGAAAGCGAACGGCTATCACGCTTGATTGCCAACGTGCTGCAACTGGCACGGATGGAACGTAACGAAGTACCCTTGGACGTGCGGCCACAACCAGTGGCAACGATACTGGATCTGATCCGGTCGCGCGTCACCTCGCAGGTCGATCGCTCCGGCTTCCAGGTGCAGTTCGATTGCGCAGCGGATTGCGCGCAGTGGCACGTACTGGCGGACAATGATGCACTCGTGCAGATCGTGCTGAATCTGGTGGATAACGCGGCGAAATTTGCCGACAAGGCAGAACGGCATCAGATCGACATCGCGCTTGCGCCACAGGATAGTGGCTTGGCGCTGAGCGTGCGCGACTATGGCCCCGGCATTCCCGCCGCGCAGACTCAACGCATTTTTGATTTGTTCTACCGTGTTGGCAGCGAACTGACGCGGGAAACCCAGGGCACCGGCATCGGTTTGGCGCTGGTACGCCAACTGGCTCGCGCCATGGGTGGCGATGTCAGCGTGATAAACCGGGAACCCGGTGCAGAATTCCGCGTCTGGCTAAAACGGGCTCAGGCTTAACGATACGTTAACACCACGTTAATAATCGCCAGGGCCACAATCAGCAACCAACTGACGCTAATGCCGAACAAGCGCCCCGGCGCGGCGGCACCGCCACTGAAGATGAAACCTTGCGCATGAGCGAGGCGTGATGCCACCAGCAGAATACCGATGGTGTGCAAATGCATCACTGCCAATCCGTTCAATTCCGCAAACAACATCAACAACAATGTGATCGGCGTATTCTCCACTGCATTCGCGTGCGCCCGCATCAGCACATTCAGTTCCCGATTGCCGCCGTCACCTAAGCCAATCTTGTGTTGCCTGCGACACAGCGTTACTCGCACAGCCAGATACACGAGCAACAATCCCATCAACGAACCATAGAACGCGGTAATTGGCACCATATCGATCACCTTTTTTGGAATTGTGGATGTTGTTGCGGCCGTCAGCCTTCCGTCTCAACCAACGGCTGCAGTTTGGTGCGAAACAGCGCGGGCAGCGGGTGGGATTTGTGTTCTCCCACTTTCGAGCAGACCCAGATGATTTCCCCGCAAGCCAAGCAATCGGCTTGACCCTCTGTTTCACCCCCAGGAAAGATTGCAAGATTCCAGGTCATACTGGATTGGCCCAAGCGACCCGGTCGCACCGCAATCTCGATCAACTGGTCAGCGCGAATCGGCCGCAGGTATTCCACCGTGGATTTCACCAAATGGAAGTCCAGTTTTTCATCGCGCACCAGGGCAGTGAAATCAAAATCCTGCTCGCGCATGAATTCCGTCAGCGCCACATCGAAGTACGTCAGGTAATGGGCGTTGAACACAATGCCCTGGTAATCGATTTCAGAGTAGCGCACCCGAAGCGGATGCGCCCATTGATAGTGGTCACGTTGTCGGTTCATATCACGCCCCGACCGCGGCCAGGGCCTGCTCGATATCGGCAATGATGTCATCGACGTGTTCGATACCGACGGAAATACGCACCAGATCTTCTGACACACCGGCTTTCGCCAATTCCTCGGGATTCAACTGCCGGTGCGTGGTGGACGCCGGATGACAGGCCAGGGATTTCGCGTCGCCAATATTCACCAGGCGCAAGATCATTTTCAATCCGTCGATGAAACGCGCACCGGCTTCCTTGCCGCCCTTTACGCCGAAACTGAGAATACCGGACGCCTTGCCGCCGGTGATTTTCTGGCAGGTCGCAAAATAGGGACTGTCGGGCAATGCCGCGTAACGCACCCAGGTCACTTTGGGATGTTTCTGCAACCAGGCCGCCACTTTTTCCGCGTTTTCGCAATGGCGTTCGATGCGCAGGCCCAGAGTTTCCAATCCCTGCAGAATCAGAAACGCACTGTGTGGCGACAATGCGGCGCCGGTATTGCGCAACGGCACTACGCGGCAACGGCCGATGAATGCAGCGGGGCCTAATGCTTCGGTGTACACCACGCCGTGATAAGACGGATCTGGTTCGTTCAGCATGGGGAAGCGCTGTTTATTAGCGGCCCAGTCGAATTTGCCGGAATCGATGATCACGCCACCGATGGTGGTGCCATGACCGCCGATATATTTGGTCAGTGAGTGAATCGAAATGTCGGCGCCGAAATCAAATACGCGACACAGATAAGGCGTGGCTACTGTGTT
>DATLII010000001.1:0-10902 GCA_035539495.1 Dongiaceae bacterium | reverse complement strand
TTGGCACGATAGAGCATGTCGTCGGCGATCTTCAGGTAGTCCTCCGGCGTGTGCAGAACTCCCGGCAGGCAACTGACACCGCCCACGCTGATGGTGACACTAGGTTGGTCGCGCACGGCTTCGTTGGGAATGCGCAACGCTTCCACAGCGTGACAGCAGGCCTGCATGATCTCGATGCTACCCTGGCAGGTGCTGTCCGGCAGTAGCACCACGAATTCCTCACCGCCGTAGCGGGCCACGAAATCCCGCGGCCGCCGCAACTGAGCCGAGATTACCCGCGCGACGGTTTGCAATACCTTGTCGCCCGCGGCGTGGCCATAGAAGTCGTTGTAATGCTTGAAGTTGTCGATATCCACCATCACCAGTGCGATGCCGCTGCGATAACGCTGAGAGGCATGCCATTCGGTCTGCAGCACTTCCTCGTACCGACGCCGGTTGGCGATGGCCGTGAGGGGATCGATATGGGCCAACTGTTCCAGCAATAAACGCTGGCGGGACAACTGCAGGTGCAAGCGCACCCGGGCCTGCACGATGGCGGCATGAAAGGGTTTGTGGATGTAGTCGCAGGCGCCCAGCATCAGGCCCTTTTCTTCGTTGCCGACGTCGGAGAGCGCGCTGATGAAAATCACCGGAATGGCGCGGGTGCGTTCGTCGCGCCGCAACTGCTCCATCACCTGAAAGCCGTCCTGGCCCGGCATCACCACATCCAGCAGGATCAGGTCGGGGTGGAAGCGCACGGCCTTATCAAATCCCTGTTCGCCACCCTTGGCCAGAATCACTTCCACTTCATTACGCAGAATGTCGCTGAGAATTTTCAGATTGGGCTTTTCGTCATCGATGACCAGAACCCGCTGTTGCGCTACCAATCCGTTGGACATCATCAGCAGAGCCGTTCAGCCCTGTCCCCCCAATTCGGCCAATACTTCCACCGCAAGGGCAGCCGCATTTTCATACTCAATTTCCCGGATGTTCTGCGCGATGCGCGCAATCGATTCAACGTAACCCGTACCTGCACCGCGCTGTTGTAGCGTCGGGATCAGGGTTTCCGCTGCCAGATCCGATTGCCGGAGCATCGGCAGCAGTTGTACCAGTATATGCGCCAGATCGCCTTCCGGCACGGGCGTCTGAATCGTTGTGTGACCGTTGTCCGATGTCAGCAGCGGCTGCAGTTGTTCTTGCAGAGCTTCAAGCTCAGCACACAGGGCATCCAGTTGAGATTCGCGACCGCCCCCCTGATCCAGCGCGGTTTCCAGCACGGCGCAGCGACGCGACAAGTTGTAAGCCCCAATATAAGCGGCACTGGAACGCAGGGAGTGAACGATGCGCGTCAAGGTTTCGCGATCACCCGGGAACAGCGGACGCAAACGATTGCAGGCGCCTTGCTGCTCCTGGTAGAAATCCCGGATCAGCGTTTCATACAACGCGGATTTGTCGCCCAGGCGACGCACGGCCTGACGCGGATCCAATCCTTTCACCAACGCCAACCGCTGCAGCAAGCCGGTGCCTGCGGCATTGTCTTGCGAAGGCTCCGACACGTTCGTTGCAGTGCCATTGCGACTGCCACCCGGCTGCAGGTATTGCAACAATGTGCGATACAACAGCCCCGGCTCCAGCGGTTTGCATAGATGCGCGTTCATGCCGGCGCGCCGGCTCTTTTCCACATCGGCGTCCATGGCATGGGCAGTCATGGCGATTACCTGCAGTTGCGTCTGCCCAAGCCGCTGACGAATTTCGCGGGTGGCAGTGAGCCCATCCATTTCCGGCATCTGCACATCCATCAGCACCAGGTCATAGCGTTCCTGCTGCAGTTTTTCCAAGGCGATGCGACCATTCTCGGCGATATCGATGACAGCACCGGTATCTTTCAGAAAACCCACCGCCACCTGACGGTTGATGCCGTTATCTTCCACCAGCAGCAACCGGCAATCCGCCAAATTTGGCGCGGCAGTGAAATTCAGATTGCTCGGCACACTGGTTGGACGGGCTTCGGGATTCAGGATCAGGTTGATGGCATCCAACAGCGTGGATTGGCTGATGGGTTTTTCGATAAAAGGCAGGGCACTGATGTCGTCGCCACCGGTTTGCAGCACTTGGCGATCGTGGGCGGACATCATGAAAATCGTGGTGGTGGTAGCAGGATTGTTCTGGCGGATGCGACGGGCCGCCTGAATGCCATCCATACCCGGCATACGCCAATCCATCAAAATAATGTCGTAGGCCAGACCGCGGCTATCGGCGCGTTGCACCATCGCCAATGCGTCGCTGCCATTGTCGGCTTGATCGGCTTTAATGCCCAGATTATCGAGCATATCCAGTAGCACGGTACGCACCACCGGCGAATCGTCCACCACCAACGCTTTCAGGCTGGTCAACGCGGGACGCTCTGCGGCTGCCTGCTCTGTCACATCATCCAGTTTGTCGAGCACCGCAGTAAAGTGAAAACGAGTGCCCTTGCCAAGTTCGCTTTCTAACCAGATGCGGCCGCCCATCAATTCGCACAGCTGTTTGCAGATTGCCAGGCCCAAACCACTGCCGCCATAGCGACGCGTAACCGATTCGTCCGCCTGGGCAAAGGATTCAAACAGACGGCTTTGCTGTTCTTCGCTCATGCCGATGCCGGTGTCGATCACCGAGCATTGCAGCATCAATTTGCGTCCGCTCTGGTTACGGCAAAACGCCTTGATCTGCACGCTGCCTTTCTGGGTGAATTTCACCGCATTACTGATCAGATTCACCAAAATCTGTTGCAGACGCAGAGGATCGCCCTTCATCTGACGCGGCAGATTGCGATCGATATCGATCACCAGTTCCAGGCCTTTCACCGACGCTTTCAGCGCGTTCAGGTTCACCGCCTGCCGCAGCAGGGTTTCCAAACCGAAGGGCACACTTTCGATCGCGAGCTTGCCCGCTTCAATGCGGGAAAAATCCAGAATGTCGTTGATCAGACCCAGTAACAGTTCCGCTGATTCCAACGTCTTGCTGACATAGTCGCGCTGTTCATCGTCGAGCGGCGTTTTCAGCGCCAACCGGCTCAAACCGATAACCGCATTCATTGGTGTGCGGATTTCGTGACTCATTTTGGCCAGGAAACTGGATTTAGCTTCGGTGGCCACTTCCGCACGCTGTTTGGCTTCCGCCAGTTCCCGCGTGCGTTGTTGAATGCGAAACTCCATTTGCTCATACAGCGCTGCGTTTTCAATCGCGGTTGCGGCCTGCTGAGCAATCAGTGACACCGCCTGCATCTTGGCACTGTTGAATGCATGGGTGGTGAGATCATTCTCCAGATACAGAATTGCGATGATGCCAGACTGGCCTGCAATGGGATGGCAGATGATGGACAGAGGGCGACGCTGATTGAAGTAGGCCGATGCACCCCAGTCATCCCACTCGCTGGGATTGTTCATCAATCGGGTGCCGCGGGTTTTATGCACGTAACTGATGATGCCGACAGGCACGGCTTGTTGCACGTCCTCCGACGATAAATCGGCTTCGTCCGGCGCGAACTGCACCGTACGGCCATTACGACCATTGGTGTGCGCCAACAGGCTCAAGCGTGTTGCGTCCACATTGATCAGGGCGCCATAAGTGGCGCCGGAATATTCCTTCAATAATTGCAGCAAGGTGTCAGTTAACTCGGGACGCTTCACTTCCCGCGCAATCAGAGTGGCTGCCTTGAACAGCGCCTGCACGTCCAGCGACTGCCCATCTCGCGCCGCCGGCAGCGCATCGCGCTTTTCAAACCGAATCGGATACCAGGTGCGCGCCAACTGATCGAGCTTGGCGCCCGCGCCCCACTGCGCGTAACCCTGCCAGGCACGCTGAATGTAGAAGCCCGCGCTTTTGACCATGCTGCGGGATCGTAGAAACAACGCATAACGTTCGTTGGCTACTGCCGAGCATTGCACGAAACCGGCGATCTCCGCCTCGTCGATGGCCTGCTCATACAGCAGATGAGCATCGGTGTCGCGGTTTTCCACGCGTGCAATTTCCGCATCCAGCAGCAAACGCTTGTGCAGAAAGTTGGCTTTGCACCAGACCTGCCAGGCGACAAACTTGGTGCGAATTTCCCGGGCTGACGCCAGATGGTAATCTTCGCCCTCGGCCAACTGCAGGTGAGTCAGGGCGGCATAAAAATTCGCTTCCGATACTTTGCACTGTCCCGGTACGAATTGCTCCACCAGCCGATACTTATCCGCCATTTCCGCCAGATCGGGCGTTTGCAAAATATAGGCGTGACGAATACGTGCCTGATAAAAATACGCTTGATGCAAACCGGTTTCGTGATACGTGGCGAGAAAGCGCTGTTCGGAAAAATGCTGATCGTCGAAACTGTCAGGGCTGGTGGTTTTGCCGATCAGCGCCAGCACCGGTTGCAAGCCACCGGCAACCGTTGCGTCTTCCATGTCCTTCTGTTTTACCTTGCGCAGGTATTCCAGTTCCTGCCGGTACAGGCCTTCCAGCTCGGCCAGCGGTCGGCCCGCGATCAGGCGGTCGGTGGCGCGCACATTGATGACATAGCCGGCGGTTACATAGTCGCTGGCTTCCACCGAGCATTCCCAGGCGATGCGGAAATATTTTTCCGAGGACTGCACCGGGTGATGCCAGTGGCGTGTGAAGGTGGTGTAAAGGAGATACACCGTGCCACGAATGAAACGGTTGTCGCGGGCATCCGCCAGTTCGATGGCGAATTCTCCCAGCACATTGGCCAGGCCCGGGTCACCCTGCAAACCACTCGCTACCAACGCACTGGTGACGAAACCAAACGGCGATACATCGCAGCAGCCTTTTTCCAGCGACAGCCGCGCAATGGTCAGCGCGATCAGGCTGTTCAGCGGCACATCGCCGATCAGATAGGATGCGTACCATTGCACCCGCAGCAATTCCATCGCCGCCACCAGCAGCGGCTGCGTCATGTCCGGGCGCGCATGCAACTCAGCGCGGGTCAGGCGGGAAAACTGTTCCACCAGCAAGCGATATTCATGGGACACCTGCTTGTGAATATCGTCAACGGCGACAGGAAAGCGAATGCCCGCCAATGCGATACCGGCATTGATTACGCGCAGCGCATCATGAAAGCGACCCTGCAATTGATATTGATTCGCCTGCACCGACAGATAACGAATGCGATCGATCGGTTGCACCGCCAATTCCGCCAGCACGGGATATTGATCATCCGCCAGCAAGAATTCACCATCCAGATACGCGCACTCTGCCAGCTCACGATAGATATCCAGCGCCAGCGCCGTTTCCCGATCCCGCAGGTCAACGCCCATAAAGTCACGCGCCGCCAGCAAGCACTGCCAGGCGGGTTGATAGGCGGACGATTTTTTTGCCTGCAAGCCCAACGTCAGATTGAGCCGGGCATAATCCAGCCGCTCAGCCGGATCCGTTACCAACGCGCGACCGCTGTTGAGATGCTCGGCAATTTCGAACAAGGTCTCACGAGATTGCTTGCGTCGCTCCAATCCCAACAGCGCCCGGCCGATATTCAATTTCAGCGCGGCGATATCCGGATGTTCCGCGCAGGCAATTTCATAGGCCGCCTGCTGAATACGGTCGTGATGGAATTTGAATTGTGCGCTGGCCAGTTTCTGCGGTTTATCCAACTGCTTGTGCTGCTCATCCAATGCATTGAGCAAGCCTTCGGCCAACGCCGGCTGCAATCCATCCAAACATTCCTGCAACTCCAGGCCCGCGACCAATGCCAATGATTCCAAACGGAAGCGGGCACCCAACAGCGATGCCAGCATCAACAACCGACAGGTCGTGGCGGAATACAGGCGCAGTTTACGGCTCAGCAGCTCGACCACATTGTCTGCCATGGACAGCGTGCCGATGCGTTCTTCCTCCCAGCTCCAGCGATTATGATCACGCTGGTAGAAGATAATGCCGTCCTCATGCAACTGGGTCAGATAGCGCGACAGGAAAAATGGATTGCCTTGGGTCTTCTGGTACAGGATCCGCGCCAGCGACACCACCATCGGCAACGGCAGCCGCAGGGAATCCGCAATGAATTGGTTGACGTTATCTTCGCTCAGTGGCGACAGATTAATATCGCGCGCCGGGCGGCCTTGCTCCAGCAGCGACTGCTTCAATCGGGTGAGGGGATGCGCGCTGTCCACTTCGTTATCGCGGTACGCACCTATTAACAGCAGGTGACGATCGGCACTGTCCAACGCCAGGGATTCGATCAATTTCAGCGACGCTGAATCGGCCCACTGCAAATCATCCAGAAACATCACCAGAGGATGGGATTCGCTGGCGAAGCATTTCAGAAAGCTGATGAAGGCCGCTTTAACCCGCGCTTCGCTTTCCAGCACTGACAACGTCGGCAATTCTGGCTGTGGCCCTACGATCAACTCCAGTTCCGGCAGCAGGGCAGCGATGAACGATCCATTGCTACCCAACGCATGACGCAGTTTTTGCTGCCATAGGCCAAACGCACTGTCCGGCAAACTCAACACGTGGTGAGTAAGACCCGACAGCGCTTCGCCCATGGCAGTGTAAGGCAAATCCCGTTTGAACTGGTCAAACTTGCCTTCCACAAAAAAGCCGTTGCGGTCCCGCACCGGTTTGCCCAGCTCTTTGATGATGCGGGATTTGCCGACGCCGGAATAGCCGCCCACCAATACCAGTTCAAAACCACCACTCAGTGCGCGCGTGAAATACTGTTGCAGCAACGCCAGCTCCGGTTCGCGGCCGTACAGCTTCGGCGACAAACCAAACACACCACTGGCATCGAACTGCGCGACCATAAAATCCGGAATTGCGTTCTGCTGTTCCAGCTCCGCCAGACAACGCGCCAAATCCGCGCGCAAACCTTCGTGAGTCTGGTAGCGTTCGTCTGGAGCTTTCGCCAGCAATTTAAGGATGATGCGATTCAGCACGGGCGGCAGATAGCGGGCAATACTGGACGGCGGCCGCGGCAATGTAGCCAGATGCTGGTAGATCAGGTTGTTGGGATCATCGCTTTCGAACGGCAGGCTGTTGGTAAACAGGCGGTACAGCAACACACCCAGTGAATAAAAATCACTGCGGTAGTCCAGCCCGATGCTGGTACGGCCGCTTTGCTCGGGCGCAATATAAGCCAATGCACGCGGATCAGTAATCAGATCGATCGTCACCGCTTCCGTCACCGGCGTTTGCGCACGAGTGAAATCAAAAAAACGAATCTGCGCTGAACCGGGTGCCACCAACACTGTATCCGGCGTCAGATTCAGCAACACGCATTTATGCTGATGCAGTTCCGACAGCGCCTGCACCAGCTGCAACGCCAATTGCAGCTTTTCCTCAAGCGCCAGCGTGTGAGTGGCCAACAGCTGCCCCAGGGTGACGCCGGTAAAATCCGCGTGTTCCAGAATCAGCCAGGGGTCCTGCACCAGCACCTGCTGCAAAGGCAGCAGGCTGGGGCAGGGCAGGTTACGCAGCCAGCGCGCCAGCTGACGCCAGCGTTCGGCATTGCGGCCACCATCGCCGCGGGTTTCCAGTATCCACAGCAGATGCTGTTCCTGCTCACGCAGGGCGCGGTACAGTCGCTGGTGCTCGTGTTCCGTTACGATTTCCTGCAACAGCCAATGACCGAACTGGGTTTGCATGAACTGATTTTCCATCCCGCTTGGGCGGGCAGTGACAACAATGATGATTGGCGCTCAGGGCGTCCAGCGCGGATAGTCCCGGTCGAAATCGAAACCATTCACCTGAAAATCCGCGCCTGCATGATGCAGCAGTTGCAGCACCCCGTCGAGCGCCGAACGCAGGGCTGGTTCGGTCCAACCCCCTTCCACGCTGTAATTCTCGCCGGCGAAATACAAATGTGAAAGCGCGCCAAAATCCTGGTTATAAGACAAATCGATGAAATTCGCCGCTTCGTCGCGCTGGCGATAGAGCTTGGCACAGCCATCATAGGTGGGTTCGTTGATCCACTGGATCATAACCGGCGCCCCACGCACGATGTATTCGGTGATGTCCTGCTGCACAGTCTCCAACGTAATCTGCTGCAACTTGGTCAACACCAGATCCACCAGCTTGTTCTGATCGAAGGGTAACAGTTTGAGCGAGTCGTCCTCCCAGGTGTAGCTCGCCAGAATCACGCCGGTATCACCCTGATCGCTATTCCAGGCAAGGGAGTACGCATCCTGAATATAAGTGTCGGTCACGATCACCTGGGGAATGCGGTTGCCTGGTTTATTCCAGTATTGCTCCGTCAGCGGGAAAAACAACTTGCAGCTGGAGATGTTGTGCTGGGTGTGTTGCGCTGTGATCTTGACCTGCGGCAGCTCCGCCTGACTGAAACCGTGAAACTGCATCGACATCTGCGTTGCCCATTGGCCCGACGTCACGAACACGTAATCAAACAGGCCAGCAGCACCATCGACCAGCTTCACCTCCAGGCGATTGTCCGCCTGCTTGGTGATAGCGGACACACTGGTGCTGGTAAACAACTGCGCCTGATCACTTTCATACAACGACTGCGGCTGATTCGGTGCCTTGCAATAGAACAGGTATTCCACCAACGACTGAATGCCCTGGTAAGTGGGCGGCGTCAACGGGCGGCCCGCATTGTCGAATGTGGCTTGACCATAAAAGGGTAACAAGCCCGCGTTACCTAGCCCGGTAATCGTCTGCAGGTTGGAACCACCAAAACCAAACATGGTGCAGCGAATGAACCAGAGCGCACCGATACTGTAGAACGCACCCCAACTGCCGTCGCCAGTGCCGATGGTGTAGAGCAGACTGGCTTCGTCCGCATTCATACCGAAGCCGCCGAAATTGCCGTCGTCCACCGCGTACAGATTCATCGCTGGCGCCATCACCAGATCATCGAACGTCATGCCTTCGTAAAACGCCACCATCTTGTTCCACAGCTGCGGCCAGCGGTTGGTGTCTTCGACGTAGATATCCTTGATGTAGTTGACGACGAAATCCACAAAGCGGGTAGCCTTGTTGGCCAGATTACGGATGGTGTCATTTTCCGGTTGCTGGCCGTAGGGCCAGGGAATCATTTGCGGCACTGCGAATTGATGGTTGGGGCCGAAACCCTGATTCAAATAAATACCCGTACCACCCGGCGCACTACCGGGATTGGGAAATTGCGCGTGGACGGCTTGGTTCAGGCTGTCCGGTTCCTGCAGCAGATAATATTCCAGCAAACAGTTGGTATCGCCCGGCTGGGAGAAAAACGGCATCCGCATCGCGCCCATTTCCATGCCGGCATTATTCGCGTTCAATGGATTCGGACGGGTATACAAACGGCCGCCAATACGATCACTCGCCTCAAAAATCGTCACGTTAAAACCACAGCGCAGCAGTTCACGCGCCACAGTCATACCTGCTGCACCCGCTCCCACCACTGCCACTGTGCGGGGCGCACCCGACGGCAATGTTGCCAGACCATTGGGCGCGTTCTGCATCAGCTTGAAATAGTCGAAGCGGAAATCCGCCGGGTTGGGATAATGCGGCAGCCAGTTGTCCGCGTCGCTGGGAACGCGGGGCAAGGTGACGTTCAAATTAATTTGCATTGGATGAGCCTTCCTTCGGCCAGATATCGTGAAGTCGGTCGCGGAACAGGCGCCGTTAACTGACGGACGCCGGATCCGGCATGGAAACGGAAACCGTGCGCAGTTGCACGGTTCGCCCCACCGGCACCACTTGCCGCACTCTGCGCAAATCCGGGAGGTTTGAAAAAACCATAGACCAGGAACCCGCCGCGCGCCACGCGCTGACGGGTAGAGCAGGCAACGCAATCAAGGAAGGGAAAGAAATGCGGGGACTGTGACAGTGCGATGTCAGCTCAGTAATTCGTAGCCGGCGCTGGCGGGCGACACCACAGAAATGAAAATCAGCGGTTGTGCGCCGGAATTGAACACACCATGCACGTCATTGGTACGCGCCACCAGGATATCGCCAGCTTTGATGGGCCGCGTATTGCCATCGCCATTCAGGATGTAGTCACCCTGACCCGACAGCACCGTCCAAGTATCCTGACCCTGAGGATGCACGTGGGGTCGGATCATTTGACCCGGCGCCACATGCCAGGCCACCACCACGCTTTCGCTTGTTTCCACCACCACTGATCGCACTGGATCACCATCCGCGGGCATTAAAAAACGGGCGCTTTCAAAAACTCTTTCCATACTCATGGTGCTTCGCTCTCCTGCAGAAATCCGAACACCCATGCGCAGCAACTTGTGTGCCACGGTTTTTGTTAAGTGCTGGCACCATTGAGGTGCAATAGAGTTGGCGGAGGTTGGTCAAGCAAGAATAAATTCGCGCATTGCCAAAGTTAACAAGGCAAAACTTCGGTTCAAAATGGCCAATCAAAGCTGAATATTCCCAGGTGGAACGACGGCACTTTACTCCGCACCAGCTGACGAGAGAGAATTCAACGCGCCACACTTTTCGACCCGCGTTTTCGGGTCGGCGTGCGCAACGGTATTTCAATCAAGGACGACTTGGCCGAGCCAGGCGTTCCAGCTCCGGGGCAGTTTGAATAGAATGAGACACAACACAATACTGAAGGCTTACGCGCTGGCCATGTGCCTGCTGACCGTGTCGATTTTGGCTCTCACCTGCAGCGGGCCGCTGTGGGAAGGCGTTACCGATCTGGTGATGGGACGTGTTGCCGACAATGAGATCTATCGCGTCTATCAATCGGAACTGGCGCCGTTATGTCATGACTGCGCCGACGCTAACAAAACTATCAAGGCTCCTGAGACGATTCAGGAATACCGGGACAATACATCGCAGACGGATAAGTTAACCCTGACCGCACTCGCAGAACCGGAGCCGCTTAACCCCTCTTTGGAAGCCCCTTTGCTAGCGCGCCTGGGCGTCGCCTTGCTGGCAGCATTCGTGGGTTTCAATCATTGGCGTTTATATCGTTACCTGTCACAGCCAATCGCC